>NZ_JBEXOV010000002.1:0-190244 GCF_040611715.1 Streptomyces sp. NPDC006544
CGTGCCGTTGACCGCCTTGCTGAGCTCGCCGACGATCCAGGCGGCGGCGTCCGCGACCGGCTGGAGGAGCGGCTGCGGAGCCTGGCGGCGGCCGTGCGGCCGCGCGCGCAGTACGCGGTCGTGCACGGCGAACTGGGACCCGATCACGTGCTGGTGGCCGCGGACGGGAGCCCCGTGGTGATCGACATCGAGGGGTCGATGTACTTCGACGTCGAGTGGGAGCACGTATTCCTGCGGATCCGCCTGCCCGACGCCTACCGGCCGCTCGGTGTGGACGGACTGGACGAGGACCGGCTCGCGCTCTACACGCTCGCCCAGCGACTCTCGCTGACGGCGGGACCGCTGCGCCTGCTCGACGGGGACTTCCCCGACCGGACGGTCATGGCGGGCATCGCCGAGCACAACCTGAAGCAGGCGCTGGAACTGCTCCGCGCCTGATCTCCTGCGCGGCGGGGCTCTGCGTACCGCACCTGCGCGCACCCCGTGTCCGGGTGCGGGCGGTGGCGTGGAGGGTCCGTGAAAAAGGGCGGGCGGGGGTGTTCAGGCCAGTTACCTCTCAGTAGATTACCGGCGGTAACGCTCCGTCCGACCGAGGAGAGCAAAGCCGTGGCAGCCGAATCGAACCTGGTCAGGGTCAACGAGCCCGTGGAGCCCGGCAAAACGCTGATCGACGGGCGGGTCCGCGAGGTGTGGGTGCCCGCACTGGCCCGGGTGCCGGTGAGCGGGTCCCTCGGGGACATCCCCTTCGCCAACGCCCGGGAGGCGCCCGGCGAGGCGGTCCTCGCCCGCAAGGAGCGCGACGGGACCTGGCGGGACGTGAGCGCGGCCGAGTTCGCCGCCGAGGTGCTCGCCGTCGCCAAGGGGCTGATCGCCGAGGGGCTGCGGCCCGGCGACCGGCTGGCCATCATGGCGAGGACCACCTACGAATGGACCCTGCTGGACTTCGCCGGCTGGGCGGCCGCGCTGGTCACCGTCCCGGTCTACCCGACCTCCTCCGCCATCCAGGCGCGCTGGATCCTCCACGACTCCGGCGCCGTGGCCTGCGCGGTCGAGGACACCGCGCAGGCGCGGATGATCAGCGCGGAACGGGCCAACCTGCCGTGGCTGCGGCACCTGTGGGAGTTCGACACCGGTGCGGTGGCCCGGCTGGTCAAGGCAGGCGAGCACGTGCCCGACGAGGTCGTGCGCGACCGGCTGGCCGGATGCGCGCCGGAATCCGTCGCGACCCTCATCTACACCTCCGGCACCACCGGGCGCCCCAAGGGGTGCGTGCTGACGCAC
This sequence comes from Streptomyces sp. NPDC006544, assembly GCF_040611715.1. NCBI lineage: Bacteria > Bacillati > Actinomycetota > Actinomycetes > Kitasatosporales > Streptomycetaceae > Streptomyces > Streptomyces sp. NPDC006544. The sequence continues at coordinate 1,282 of NZ_JBEXOV010000002.1, forward strand.
GGCAACTTCTTCGCCGAGGTGGACAACGCGGTGGAGCTGCTGCACCCCGTCTTCAAGTCGGTCAGCAAGGACCCGGCCTCGACCCTGCTCTTCCTGCCGCTGTCGCACGTCTTCGGGCGGATGGTCGCCATCGGCTGCATGCGGGCGCGGGTGAAGGTCGGCCACGCGCCCAGCATCCGCGGCGAGGACCTCCTCGCCGACCTGGCCGGCTTCCGGCCGACGTTCCTGCTGGCGATCCCGTACGTCCTGGAGAAGGTCTACAACACCGCGCGGGCCACCGCCGAGAAGATGGGCCGGGCGTCCTCCTTCGACCGGGCCGCGCGGATCGCGCGGCGCGTCGGGGAGGTCGCCGAGGGCAAGCGGCCCGGGCTCGGGCTGAGGGCGGCGCGGGCGGTGTACGACCCGCTCGTGTACCGGCGGATCCGGGCGGCGCTGGGCGGGCGCGTGCGGTACGTCCTGAGCGGCGGCTCCCCGCTGGGGCGGCGCCTGGCCGCGTTCTACACGGGCGCGGGCATCGAGGTCTTCGAGGGCTACGGGCTCACGGAGACGACCGCCGCCGCGACCCTCACCCCGCCGCTGCGTCCCCGGCTGGGCACGGTGGGATGGCCGCTGCCGGGGACGGCGGTGCGGATCGCCGACGACGGGGAGGTGCTGCTGCGCGGGCCGCACGTGTTCGCGGGGTACTGGAACGGCCCGCCGGTGGGCGGGGACCAGTGGCTGGCCACCGGGGACATCGGGGAGCTCGACGCGGACGGGTACCTGACCATCACCGGCCGGAAGAAGGACATGCTCATCACCTCGGGAGGCAAGAACGTCGCCCCCGCCCCGCTGGAGGACTGGCTGCGGGCCCACCCGCTGGTCGGCCAGTGCATGGTCGTCGGAGACAACCGGCCCTACGTGACCGCGCTGATCACCCTGGAACCGGAGGGGCTGCAGCACTGGCGGCAGATGCACAAGAAGGTGGGCGTGCCGATCGCCCAGCTGGTGGGCGACGAGGAACTGCGGGCGGACCTCCAGCGGGCGGTGGACGACGCGAACCGGCTGGTGTCGCGGGCGGAGTCGATCCGGCGCTTCGCGGTGCTCACGGGGGAGTTCACGGAGGCGCGGGGCCACTTGACCGCGTCGCTGAAACTCCGCCGGGGCGCGATCGCGCGGGACCACGAGAAGGAGATCGAACGTTTGTACCATCGCCAGTGACGTAGCTCCGCCCGGCGTCCGGAGGACCGGTTCGGCCGGTCGGCGTGGGGGGCGCGGCGTCGGCGGAGCCCAGGGGCGTTCGGGTCGGGTCCGGGCGGAGTCCGGGGAAAGTTGGAAGTGCGGGGAGGGGGACAGGACCCGCGCGGCGGGCCGGTGGGTGGGTCTCGCGGGCGGGCGCCTGGCTCGGGAGCCGTTTATGGTGGGCTGACCGGTTCGGGGGGTTGCCCGAGGAGGGTGCAGTGCGCCGTTCCCGTTCCCGCAGCCGTGTGCGGATCCGGTCCCGGCCGCGCCGCGGTGCGCGTCCGCGGATAGCCGTCGGCGTGTCCGTCGGCGCCCTGCTGCTGGGAACGCTGGCCGCCGCGCCGAGCCCCGCTCCCACCCCCGCCGTCGCGGCCATTCGCTGGGGCGCCTGCCCCGACCGTCCGGTCCCCGCTCCCGCCTCCCTCCGCTGCGGGACGCTCCGCGTCCCCCTCGACCCCACCGCCCCGGCGAAGACGGCGAAGGCCACCGTCGCGGTGGCCCTGGCCCGACTTCCCGCCACCGGGCCCCCGGCCCGGCGGATCGGGTCCCTCGTGCTGAACTTCGGCGGCCCCGGAGCCCCCGGGATCGCCACCCTCGCCGCCGACCCCAACGCCTTCGCGGAGCTCAACAAGCGCTACGACCTCGTCGTCTTCGACCCCCGCGGCGTCGGCCTCAGCGAGCCCGTCACCTGCGGCGATAGCGGTGGCGACGGCGGTGGCGGTGGCGGTGGCGATGGTGTGTCGGGAGGCGCCGCGACCGCCGTCGGCGAAGACCCCGGGGGCGACGACGACCCCGCAGGTGACGACCCCGCCGCCGACACCCCCGCCGCCCAGCTCGCCGCCCTCCGCGCCGCGGCCGCACGCTGCGCGCGCGAGTCCGGCCCGGTGCTCCCGTACATCGGGACCGTCCACGTGGCCCGCGACATGGACCTCGTCCGCGAGGCCCTAGGTGAGGACGAGCTCGACTTCCTCGGCTTCTCCTACGGGACCCGCCTCGGCGCGGTCTACGCCGCCCTGTTCCCGCGGCACACCGGCCGGATGGTCCTCGACGGGGTCGACACCCTCAGTGAGCCGCTCGCCGAGCAGGCCCTCATGTCGGCGGCCGGCCAGCAGCGGGCGCTGGACAACTTCCTCGTCTGGTGCGCGCACCGGCAGGCCTGCGTCTACGGCACGAACACCCGTACCGCCAAGGAGAAGGTCCTGGCCCTGGTCACCCGCCTCGACGCCGAGCCCCTGACCGGCGGTGGCGGCATGAGCTTCACCGGGCAGGACGTGGTCGAGGCGATCGGCGTGGCCCTGTACTCGCCGAAGATGTGGCCCGCCCTCGCGGACGCGCTCGCACGCGTCGAGGACCACGGCGACCCGGTGGGCCTGATGCAACTCGGCGGCCCGGCCGACCCGCCCCCCGAGGAGCGGGCGGACCACCACGGCACCGAGGTGCCCGGCGACAACGCCCGCGCCGCGCTCGTCGCCGTGAACTGCGCCGACGACCCCGACCGCGGCGACGACAAGGCGTCCCCGGCGGCCGTCGCGCGGGAGATCGAGGCGCTCGCGCCCGTCTTCCGGGCGGCTTCGCCGGTCTTCGGGCCGCGCCAGCTGATGACGGTCCTGGCCTGCTACGGGCGCCCGGCCGGCACCGATTTCATCCGCAGGATCGACCACCCGGCCGGGATCCCGCGCATGCTGCTCGTCGGTACCCGCGGCGACCCGGCGACCCCGTACGAGTGGACGGAGGAGACGGCGCAGCGGCTCGGCAACGCCGTGGTCCTGGACTACAAGGGCGAGGGCCACACCGGCTACCTGTCCTCGCCCTGCGTGCGCGGGTACGTGGACCACTTCCTCATCGACGGCCGGCTGCCGTCCGGTACGCGCTCCTGCCCCGCCGACACGTGAGGGACGGTGGGCGGCGGGTGCGGGCCGGGCGGCCGGGCGAGGTGGTGACGGACCGGTAGGAGCTCCCTGACCGCGCAGCTCAGCTTTCCTGGCCCGGGACCGCAGGCGCCCCGGCCGCGTGGCCGCAGGTCCGCCGCAGCGCGCACATCGGCCTCAATCCAGTTGATTCAGAGCCGAGTTGGCGCATTCTGGCTACATACATGTCAGCTCCTCGGTGTGCTTAATGGATCCTCACGCCTCCCCGGCTCCCTGGGCAGGGACCATGCGGAACGGGGACACGGGGCAGGGACACACGAACACACGGGGGAAGCATGGAATCCAACGAAGCGGCGCCACCACTACCGCCGTTACCTTCGCAGCCGCCCGTGCCGCCGTCGTGGATGGCGGCACCGGCACCGGCACCGGCACCGACGCCGGCGCCGGCACTGCACCAGAGGCAGGACTTCGGCGAATCCGGCATCGTGCTGCGGGTCAGCAAGCGCCTGCTGTGGGTGGGGGAAGCGGCCTATCCGCTGCACAACGTCGTCCGGGTGCGGACCTACGTGCTCAAGCCCGATCGTGGTAAGGCGCTGGGTGAGTTCGCGCTGTCCGTGCTCGTGCTGGCCGTGCTCTTCTACCTGGCCACTGCCGACAGCAGCGGAGCCGGCATGATCTCGATCGTCGTGGTGGCGCTCTTCCTCGCCACGCGCCTCGTGCACCGGCTGACCCGGCCGGACCTGTACGTCATGGGCGTGGAGACCTCCGGTGCGCCCGCCGCGGTGGTGACGCTGGCGGACCACGCCGAGCTGCGAAGGCTGGTCGCGCGCATCGTCGACGTCATCGAACATCCGGCGGCGCCGGAGTTCTCGGCGTACGTGCTGCGACCGGCGGTGAACATCGGGCAATACGTCCACAACGGAGACACCGCGAACATCAGCGGCTCCGGCAACATAGGGGTGATGAAGTGATGACGGACGGGAACGGCGACGGTGCGGGCGCAGGCGCCTACCACCACATCGGAGACAACGTCACCGTCAACGGATCGCACAACATCGGCATCGTCAAGAACCATTCCCCGAGCGTCTCCCCGTCGGCCACACCGGCCCTGGACGGGCAGATCGAGGCGCTCCGGCGGATGCTGCTGGAGCTGCGCGCCCAGGTCGAACCGGCGAGCGCGCGGAGCATCGACCGCAACCTCCCCGCGATCACGTCCGGGCCCGCGGAGGAGACGGCGGCCGTCGAGGGTGGCTTCGAGGAGCGGCGGCACGGCGCGCTGATGGCGGTCGCGGGCATCGCGGCGGTCGCCGGCGAGATCGGGGTCCCGGTCCTCGCGGCGGTGACCGCGATCCTGCGCCTCCTGGGCGGGGCCGGCTGACCCCGCCCCCCGGCGATCAGCAAACGAGATCCGACCCGTTGGCCCAGAAGACGAGGGACGACCATGTCTGAGCTCCGATGAGGCCGTCCACGACAATGCCGGCGCAAGCCTGGAACCGCCTCGTCGCCGCGTCGGTGACCGGGCCGAACCTCCCGTCTTCGGCCAGGCCTGCGCCTGTCATGGCCTGGTTCAGATAGCACTGGGCTTGTCGGACTGCCCTTCCTGAGGAGCCGAGCTTGAGGGTGGGGCGGCTGATGGTGTAGTGACAGACGTCCACTGCTTTCGTCGTCGCCTCATGATGCGCCTGAACTTCGACCGCCGCACTGGTCGCAGAAGAGGCGCTCTCAGGTACCGCGACGGCCGTGCCCCCCGCAAAGACGAGAGGGACCACTAGGGCCGCAGTAGTGAACAGGTGTCGCATGTTCATCACCTCCAAGGGCGTCGCCGTGCTGCCATATCCGCCGTCGTACGTGATGGACGGCACGACGGCACGACGGCGCGACAGATGGGTAGGGCATGGGCAGGACATGGGCACGCCGGACGCGCCACCCGCCGTCCGGGCATACATCGCCATGTCGGATACGGTCATCGTTCACGAGCTTGACGTGCGGGAAATGTGAAATCACACGACAAACAGCGGTCTTCACCCACGCCGAATTGCAGTGAATGCACTGCACTGTGGGATGCGCTGTTCGGTGACCCGGGCATCCGAGAGTAAAACTCTAGGCGAGTCTGGCCGCTGCCCTGCACATCGCCTGACGCTGCGGGTCTCCGCAGCCGACAAACTCAGATTACGCCTTCAGGCATGCATGAGCATCCGAACTGGCCCTGGTTCGCGACGACGAGCATCACCCGGCCTCCCCGGCCTCCCCGGCCACCCGCGTCCGCCGGGCGATGACCCACGTCCTAGCCGCCCGACGCGATCCGGTACGCCCCCGGCGTCGTGCCCGTCCAGCCACCTCGGCGGGCAAAGGCAGCGCGGGGCGGGGTCGGGGAGCGGATGACCGCATCCCGTTCCCCTCCGCAAGAGCGTTAGCGCACGACAGTGAAACGTCAACGGCCCTGTTTACGGTGTCGTACGGATCGGCTGGGACCCCAACGCATGGCCGGCCCCCGCTGATTGATCAGCTCTGGGAGCCGTGAGCCGCAGAACCCGTGCGCCTGCCTCGGCGTCCAGAGTGCGTTCTTCCCCGTGTTTCGTCCTGAATCGGAGAACAGGCATGAGTCCTCACCGTCGTGACGTCCTGAAGTGGGCAGCCGGAGCCGGTGGCGTGGCCGCTGCCACCGTGCTCGGCCTCCCGAGTACGGCAACTGCCGCGAGCTGGTCCGCCCGGTCCTGGATGGGACAACTCTCCAACAGCCTTCCCGTCACGAAGCTGACGATCCCCGGAACCCACAACACCTGCGCCAACAGTGGCATCTTCGTCGCCAAGTGCCAGGACTGGGACCTGCTGACACAGCTCAACAAGGGCATCCGATTTCTCGATATCCGTCTGAACGGATTGCAGGGCTCCTCGAACGAGATGGGCCTATATCACGGCAACGTATTCATGGAGAAGCGGTTCCAGGATGTCCTCAATGACTGCGACTACTTCCTGCGGAGCAATCCGAAGGAATTGATCATCATGCGCGTCAAGAATGAGAATGCGGGAGGTCAGGCGCTCGGTGCGGAGGAATTCAGGCGCCGCTTCAACTGGCACCTGGACGATCCGTCGATGAACTTCCGTCCGCTCTTCTGGACCAGCCCCGAGTGGCCCACCCTGGGCCAGGCCCGCGGCAAGGTCGTGCTCCTCACCGACTTCAGCGACGAGTGGACCGTCCTCAAATGGAACGACCACTGCAAGATTCAGGACCAGTACAACGTCTCGGACGACGAGAAGAAGAAGGCGATCGTCGACTGGTTCGACGCGGCGTGGTTCGACCAGACCACTTCCAAGATGTTCATCAACTTCACCAGCACCGCAAAGGGGCCCGTCCCCGAACCTTCCGTCGGGGCCCAGAAGATCTTCCCGAGTGTCTACGCGTACCTGGAGCCCAGGAAGGCTCAGCGCGCCCGCTTCGGCATCGTGCCCATGGATTTCCCCAACTACCGCCCCGATATCATGAACCTCTTGATCGACAAGAACTTCGTCTAATGGCTCGTCATGCGATCACGGGCGGGCCCCATGAAGTCGGCGACGCCCCGGCTGTGTAATATGGGCGGCTGCGAAGGGGAGTAGCCCCGCAATACCGGTCGTCGACACACTGGAACCCCCGGGTTCCCGGTGGCCGGGCCCGGAGTCGTCGAGTGAGACTGCGGGCGGGCGAGACCTTCGGCCCTTTGTCGACGACACTTTGTGCGCGCCGGCGGGGTCGAAGCCGTGCCGCCGCCCCTCGCGCCGCCCGCCCTTCGGCCCCTGCCGGTGCGGGAAGGCTGGACGAGTCCCGTGATCCATTTCGTACTGCTCATCGTCTGCGCGGTGGCGATCTACCTCTCCTGCGAGTGGTTCGTCAACGCGGTGGAGTGGCTGGGCGAGCGCCTCAACGTCGGGAAGATGGCGGTCGGCACGATCCTGGCCGCCTTCGGCACCGCCCTCCCGGAGTCCGTGGTGACGCTGGTCGCGGTGACCACCGGCACGACCGACGAAGCCAAGAACATCGGCGTGGGCGCCGCGATGGGCGGCCCCCTCGCCCTGGCCACCGTCGCCTACGGCGTCACCGGCACCATGCTGCTCCTCAAACGCCGCAAGGAGCGCGCCGCCTGCCTCGTCATGGCCGGCGGCCCTCGCGCCGAGGTCTCACCGCCGGGCGGTGAGACCCTGGGCGACGCCAGGGACATGAAGCGGCTGGCCAAGGACCAGAAGTGGTTCCTGGCGATCTTCATCGTCAAGGTCGCGCTCGGCCTGGTCGCCTTCGCCTTCAAGCCCGCCCTCGGCCTGCTGTTCTTCGCCGCCTACGCGGTGTACTTCTGGCGCGAGATCCGCAGCAGCAAGGCTGCCGAGGACGACGCGGATGAGGACGCGCAGGAGCTGGAGCCGCTGAAGTTCCAGCCCGAGAAGACCTCCCCGGCCACCTGGGCCGTCGTCGCACAGACCCTGGCCACCCTCGTGGTGATCTTCTTCGCCGCGCACTTCTTCGTGAAGCAGCTCGACGTCATCGGCCCCATGCTCGGCCTGTCCGCCACCGTGACCGCGCTGCTGCTCTCGCCGATCGCCACCGAGCTCCCGGAGATCATGAACGCGGTCATCTGGGTCCGCCAGGGCAAGACCAAGCTGGCCCTGGCCAACATCTCGGGCTCCATGATGATCCAGGCCACCGTCCCCAGCGGCATCGGCCTGCTGTTCACCACGTGGCACTTCGACGGCGCCCTGCTGTGGTCCGGCGTCGTCACCACGGCGGCGATCGTCTACCTCCTGCTGACGATGCGCGCCCACAAGCTCACCCCGGCCCGCCTGGCCGTCGCGGCCGGGTTCTACGGCGTCTTCGCCCTCGGCCTCATCCCCCTCCTGGCCTGAGGGCGCCCACCACGGGAAACGCGCATTCCGATGCCGCTCGCGTCAAGCGGAATGGTAAATGGATCATGACTACGTCGAAATGGCCCAATCCCTACGTGTCCGGTCGGGCCCGCCCTACACTTCGAGCCGTCAACGCCAAAAAAAGCCAGGGGGGCGAAAAATGGCGTCTAGCAATTCGACGGTCCAAGTCCGTGTGCAAGAGGGCGTGCTGTGGGTCGACGGTGAGGCCTACCCGTTGCGCAACATCTCCCACGTCGGACAGCGCGTATTGGAGGTCAACAAGGGCGCCGCATGGAAACAGTTCATCCGCCGGGCTCTGCTCTGCCTGATCGTCGGCATGATCGCGACGGCCATCTTCGGGAACTTCGCCGCGGTCCTGATGGTCGCCGTCCTCGGCCTGCTGATCTGGCAGCTCGTCCAGGTGATCAGCCGGCCCCCGGTGTACGGGCTGGTCCTCAACACCTCCGGCACCCAGCGCGACGCCGTGTGGTCCCTGGACCACAGCGAGATCGAGACCCTCGTCTTCGAGATCACGAAGGCCATCGGGCGCCCGGACGCGGGCCCGGTGACCATCAACATCAAGGAAGCCGTCATGGGTGACCAGATCAAGCAGTACGGAGCCGGGAGCATCGGCATCGCCGAGCACAGCGGTTCCGGCAACATCAGGGGAGGGGGCCGCTGATGGAGGGTGACAGCTACACGCAGCACGGGGCCGGGAGCATCGGCAGGGCCTCGCACACGGGCTCCGGGGACATCGTGGCCGGAGGAAAGTACGGCGGAGGAGCGGCGCCGGACGCGTCGGCCGTCGAAAAGCTCCTCGCGGAAGTCCAGGAGATGAGGCAGCACCTGGATGCGAGTGACCGGGCGGAAGTGGACGCGGCGGTCGAGGAAATCAGTTCGAATCCGCCCGAGGAGCGATTCCAGCGACTGCTCCGGACGTTCTCCGGAATTGCGGCGCTCATCGGCGAAGCCGGAGTTCCCGTGATCAGCGCGGTCAAGGCCCTTCTGGGCTGACGCGGAAGCAGAAGCGAAAGCGAAAGCGGAAGGAGGAGGGTGGGCACGGTTCGCCCGATCACGGAGTTCTCTGTGCTTCGTGATCACCGGGGATCCGTGCCCGCCGTCCCCTCAAGGGGGTGTTGCCCATCCGGCCGGAGCGGGGAGAGACTGCTGATGAGCCGAGAGTAGGTGCGCCCGTGGCAGCAGCCGAACCGGAGCACGTCGCCTGGTTGTCCGAGAGACAGCTGGCCCGAGCCTGGCCGACCATCCGAAAGACCTGCCTGAACGCCACCGTGAAGGCCAACGGAGTCCGCAACGACAACCGTGTATCGCACTCCACGTGGGGCGAGAGCCAGTGGCGCACGTACCACCCCGCGGACGTCGCCCGGGTGGCCAGGGCGATCGCCGACGGCACCGCGGAGCTCCAGCCGCACTGGCGGAACGACACCCCCGAGGCCAAGCTGCTCGATCAGCGCCTGCGCAGGGAGAACCTGCCCGGTGCCATCGGGTGCGCCCTGCTCGTGGCCATCCCGTTGGCGATCATCGTCATTCTCCTGATCATCTCCTGGAACGGCTCCGGATCGTCGTCTTCGCCCTCCTACTGGCACTGACCCACGAAGAGTCCACCCAGTCGGCCGACCCAACTCGCGCGTCTGCCCGCCCGGCTGCCTCACCTGCCGGCGGAGGCACTAAGCCGTGGTGACTCCACCGAGGAACGCGACCCAGGCGGCGGGGGCCACGGCGAGCTGCGGGCCCGCCTGGACCTTGGAGTCCCGGACGTGGACGGAGTCGGCGCATCCGGCGACCTCGACGCACTGGCCGCCTTCGCCGCCGCTGTAGCTGGACTTCCGCCAGTCGAAGGCGACTTCGAGGCACTCGCCGCCCTCTCTGGAGCTGTAACTGCTCTTGAACCAGGCCAGGTCCGTGATGTTCATCGTTCTCCCAGCGTCAGGAGCAGGCCACTGCTCCAGGATCACTTGGCGGGCTAGACGGTCCGTAACCCGCTTCTCGACTGTCTCCTCGTCCAGCATGGGACGGCGGTGACGGAAGAGCGCCCGCGCGTACGCCTCGGTCTGCAACAAGCCAGGAATGGCCTGGACCTCGTAGTAGTGCAAGGCCACAGATGTAGCCTCCGCCTCCGCGAATTTCCTGAACCAGTCCGGATGCCGCGTCCCGAACGCCGTCCAGCACGGGCGGGTGCCCGGACGGGACTTCGAGATCCGGCTGGGATACGACGGGCTGCGGGTCCGGGTGGAGGTGAGCGACGCCCGGGGCGACAAGGCGCCTCCGGAGGCGCTGCCCGGGGTCGACGACTGGTCGGCGGAGGGCGGGCGCGGGCTGGCGCTCGTACAGGCCGTGGCGCGGGAGTGGGGCGTCGCCCCGCGCGGGCCGGGCGGCCCGGGGAAGACGGTGTGGGCGTGTCTGTGACCGACCGGCCAGACGGGCCGCCTGCCCCTCCCGCACGCCCCGGCAGGCCGGTTGACGCGCGCGCACGGGGAACGGTCATGATGGGGACATGACGAACAGGGCGGGGAGCGGGGCGAAGAGCGGGGAACCCGGCGGCCCGCCGGTGTGTCCGTGGTGCGGGGCGGAGGACACCGGGGCGGCGGTCCCCGAGGTCCCCGACGGCAACGGGTGCCTGCACTTCCTCGAGGGCACCGTGATGGCCGCCATGGCCGCGGCCGCCGGCAAGCACTTCGCGGACGCCCGGGGCTGGCCGTGGCTCACTCCGGTCGGGGCCGTCGTCGCGCTGCTCGTGCTCGCCGCCACGATCGCCGTCGTCCGCAGTGACCACCGGGACCGGCAGCGGGCGCAGGACGCGGCCGACCGCGCGGCCGCGGTCGCCGCCGGCGCTCCCCGCCACTGCACCGAGTGCGGGGACGCCTTCCCGGCCGGGGGGTGAGCGCGTCGCGCCGCCGGTTGCCGTCACACCGGCCCAAAGGGCCGCAGAGCGGTCAACACGAACCATTGGGGCGGATGGGGCGGGGAGTTGAGGCTCTGGTCCATAACGGGCCAGGGCACCGGTGAAGACGAGACGAATGGTGTGCCACATCTCGTGGGGGGACGGTGAGTCGCGCCCTGTGACCTGATAGACAGTTAACATCCACGGCCCGACCGGTCGTACACGCAGTCGTACGCGTACCTGGATGCGTAGCCGTTTTACGGTGGCCCCGATCGGCCGCCTTGGGGGGATTTGCCGCACCGTGAAGCCACTGAAGCCACTTCACCGTCACCTCGTCAACACCTCGCGCAAGGTCGTGTGCACCGCAGCTCTCGCGGCCAGCCTGACCACCGCCGCGGTCGTGACCAACTCGCCGATCGCGGGCGCGGGGGAAGCCGAACCGACTCCGGACAGCCCCCAGGCCGAAGACCGCGGTGACGCACGGCTGGACCTGCCGGACCTGCTCGCGGACCCGGCGCCGCCGCCGGGCGCGACCAGCCCCGAAGGAGCGGTCAGCGGCATACCCGCGACCGCGCTCGACGCGTACAAGCGGGCCGAGCTCTCCGTGGCCGCCGCGCTCCCCGGCTGCCACCTGCCCTGGCAGCTCCTGGCGGGCATCGGCCGGACGGAGTCCGTGCACGCCTCCGGCTACGGGCTCAAGGCGGACGGGTACACCGAGAAGCCGATCCGCGGGCCGCGCCTGGACGGCAACGGCTTCGCCGAGATCCGCGACACGGACAAGGGCGAGTGGGACGCGGACGCGGTGTACGACCGCGCGGTCGGCCCGATGCAGTTCATCCCCTCCACGTGGACCACGTGGGGCGCCGACGGCAACGGCGACTCCAAGCGCGACCCGAACAACATCTACGACGCTTCCCTGGGCGCCGGGCTCTACCTGTGCGCGGGAGGCCGCAACCTCTCCGACGCGGCGCAGCTCGACAAGGCGATCCTCAGCTACAACAGCTCGCGCGAGTACGTGAACACCGTGCTCGGGTACATGCGGCAGTACCAGGCCGGGGACGGCGTCGTCGGGGTCCCGAACCCGCCGGCCGGGAACTACCCGACCCCGAACCCGCCGGTCCTGCCGACGCCGCCGGTGTACCGGCCTCCGGTGACCAGGCCCCCGGTCACTCCGCCCGTCACCACCCCTCCGGTGACGACGCCGCCCGTGACCACGCCGCCGGTCACTCCGCCCGTGACGCCTCCGGCCGCCCCGCACCTGGACCGCCTCGAGGCGGTCGGCTCCACCGAGCTCAAGGCCGAGGCGGGGACCGCGTTCACGCAGGCCCCGCAGGTCAAGGCGGTCCTCAGCGACGGCAAGCCGGCCGCCGACCAGGTCGTGGTGCTGTCGGTCGACGAGGACGGCACCGGCGGGACGGTCTTCGCGGCCGACGGCAAGAACTTCGCGGTCCTGCACACCGACGCGAACGGCCTGGCGACGATGCCCGCGCTGAAGGCGGGCGCCAAGGCCGGCACGTTCGTGCTGCGCGCGTCGGGCTACGACTCCTCGCGCGAGGTCACCGTGAAGTTCACGGGTACGGTCACCCCGAAGCCGGCCCCGGTGGCGGACCTGCTGGTGCGCAGCGACGCGGACGCGGCGAAGCCGCTGGAAGCGGTGGCCGGAGCCAAGATCACGGGCGTCGAGTTCCTCGCGACGGCGAAGGGCGCGCCGGTCGCCGGAGCGAAGGCCACGGCTTCGGTCGGCACGATGGACAAGGACGGCACGTGGGTCCCGGCCGACCCGGCGAAGGCGGGCACGACGCCGTACTTCCTGGACAAGGACGGCAAGAAGCTCACGGAGTCGGAGCTCGCGCCGACGGGACCGGACGGGAAGATCGCCCTCCCGGAACTGATCACGACGGGCGTGACCCCCGGCAAGTACGCGCTCCGCGTCCGCATCTCGGAAAAGGTGCTCGTCACCCTGGAGATCACCATCACCCCGGCGCCGGCGGCATAGTCCGGACGCGCGCCTCAAACGCCGGCCCCTTTCAGCCCCGTCGGCGTTTGAGGCGCGGGGGTCCGGGGGCTGGCCCCCGGCAACGGGCCCGCACCGGGCCCACGGCTCCGGCCGCCCCGACATGAGCGCCCCCGCACCGGAAACCGGTACGGGGGCGCACGGCCGTAGCCTGCCAAGGCCAAGGCCAAGGCCAAGGCCCAGCCCCCAGATCCAACGACCCGGCCAGGGCAAAGGCAGGAGCCCCGTCGACCCCGCTCGCGCGGAGAAGACAGGGCTCCTTGGGTACTGCGTTTTCCAACCGCGACCGGTTGGCCCAGGCGACTAGGCCGGGGTGACGTTCTCCGCCTGCGGGCCCTTCGGACCCTGGGTGACGTCGAAGTTCACCAGCTGGTTCTCCTCGAGGGAGCGGAAGCCGGCGGCGTTGATCGCGGAGTAGTGGACGAAGACATCCGGGCCGCCGCCGTCCTGGGCGATGAAGCCGAAGCCCTTTTCAGCGTTGAACCACTTGACGGTTCCGGTAGCCATGAGCCCTCCTATGGGCCAAAGGGTCGCCCTGCTCCAGAACCTGCTAAGAAGTCTGAAAACTACAAAAGCCTGCGGGTCACATTCTCCGCAGGCCTCGTACTGCAAGGGAAACCAAACTGCAACTTGCGACGAGCCTAGCACGCACCCCGCGGCCGAGACCAGAGGGAAAGATCACGTCACTCGGACGTTTGAGACCCGCCAGACGGCTGACGGAGACAGGGGGGCTAGTCTCGCGATGTGGACGCCTATCGCAGCCGGCCCCGTGTCGGCCACATTCAGTTCCTGAACTGCCTGCCCCTCTACTGGGGGCTGGCGAGAACCGGCACGCTGCTGGACCTGGAGCTGACCAAGGACACCCCGGAGAAGCTCAGTGCGAGCCTCGTCCAGGGCGGCCTGGACATCGGTCCGATCACCCTCGTGGAGTTCCTCCGCAACGCCGACGACCTCGTCGCCTTCCCCGACCTCGCGGTCGGCTGCGACGGTCCCGTCATGTCCTGCGTGATCGTCTCCCAGGTGCCCCTGGACCAGCTGGACGGCGCCCGCGTCGCCCTGGGATCGACCTCGCGGACCTCCGTACGCCTCGCTCAGCTGCTGCTCACCGAGCAGTACGGCGTGCGTCCCGACTACTACACCTGCCCCCCGGACCTGGGGGTGATGATGCAGGAGGCGGACGCGGCGGTGCTGATCGGCGACGCCGCGCTGCGCGCCTCGCTGCACGACGCGCCCCGGCTCGGACTCGCCGTGCACGACCTCGGGCAGATGTGGAAGGAGTGGACGGGGCTGCCGTTCGTCTTCGCCGTCTGGGCCGCCCGCAAGGACTACCTGAAGCGTGAGCCGGACGTCGTCCGCAAGGTCCACGAGGCCTTCCTCGCGTCCCGGGACGTGTCCTTGGAGGAAGTCACCAAGGTCGCCGAGCAGGCGGCCCGCTGGGAGGCCTTCGACGCGGAACTCCTGGAGCGCTACTTCACGACGCTCGACTTCCGCTTCGGCTCGGAGCAGCTGGCCGGCGTACGTGAATTCGCGAGGCGCACGGGAGAGACGACCGGCTATGCGTCGGATGTGGCCGTGGAGCTTCTGGCGGTCGAAGCCGCGGGGTATTAGCGAGGCTTATGACCGTTCGCCTTTCCCCCACCGGGAAAGGCGATTGCCCTCTTGAGCGGGAATGTGTTCCCTTTCCCTCTCCGGGCCGGTTTGACGGGCTGTTTCCCCAGGCTTTCCGGGACTCCTTGAGGCGTGCGGAAGCCGCTGCTACCGTGCCCTCTCCTCCGTCGCGGGTCGGGGCGCGGGGTACGGGGGCGGCTGGCTGAAGGGGGTGGGACCCATGGGCGTCACGGCGCTCGTGGCGGCGGTCGCGCTCTGGGGCGCGGCGACCGGACTGCTCGTTCCCCGGGTCGTCTACCGCCTCTCCGTCGAGCCGGACAGCCCGTGGCGCTCCTCCTGTCCCTCCGGTCATCCCCTGACGGGCCCGGCCCGCGGCTGGCTGGGCCGCGCGACGTGCCCCCGGTGCACGGCCGCCTTCGCGCCCGCCGGGGCGGCCGTACTGCTCACCACCCTCGTCTGCCTCGCCCTCGGGGCGGGGGTCGGCGGGCGGCCCGAACTGTTCGCCTGGCTGCTGCTCGCGCCGCTCACCGTCCTGCTCTGCCTCGTGGACGCGGCCGTGCACCGCCTCCCCGACGTGCTGACCCTTCCGCTCGCCGCCGCGACGGCCGTCACGCTCGGCGCGGCCTCCCTCGTCCCCGGCGCCGGCGGCTCCTGGCGGCGCGCGCTGCTCGGCGGGCTCGTCCTCGGCGGCTGCTACGGCCTGCTCCACCTCGTCAACCCGCGCGGCATGGGCTTCGGCGACGTCAAGCTCGCGCTCGCCGTCGGCCAGGTCCTCGGCTGGTACGGGTGGCCCGTCCTGTTCGCCGGCACCCTCGCCGCCTTCCTCGCGGGGGCGGTGCACGGCCTCGCCCTGATGGTCCTGCGCCGCGGCGACCGCACCACCCCGATCCCCTTCGGCCCCTTCATGGCGGGCGGAGCGCTGGTCGGGGTGGTCTACGCGGGCCTGGGGGGTGTCTGAGAGGCGGCCGCGGCCGCTGGCGTAGGCTGGATCGGTCCGGACCCTTGACACAAGCCGAATGACACAGCCGAAAGGTGACGCACCGGTGACCGACCAGGCCGATCTCCAGTCTGTCCTCGACCGCGCCGCCGCTGGGGGCCGGATCACCAAGGAAGAGGCGCTCGACCTCTACCGCCACGCGCCGCTGCACGCGCTCGGCCAGGCCGCCGACGCCGCGCGCCGCCTCCGCTACGCCGGTACCGAGCACATCGCGACGTACATCATCGAGCGGAACATCAACTACACCAACGTGTGTGTGACGGCGTGCAAGTTCTGCGCCTTCTACGCGGCCCCGAAGGACACGGACAAGGGCTGGACCCGTGACCTCGACGACATCCTGCGCCGCTGCGCGGAGACCGTCGAACTCGGCGGTACCCAGATCATGTTCCAGGGCGGCCACCACCCGGACTTCGGCGTGGAGTACTACGAGCACCACTTCTCCGCCATCAAGAAGGCCTACCCCCAGCTGGTCATCCACTCCCTCGGCGCCTCCGAGATCGACCACATGGCCCGCATCTCCGGCGTCTCGGCCGAAGAGGCCATCAGCCGCATCCACGCGGCCGGCCTCGACTCCTTCGCGGGCGCCGGCGCCGAACTGCTGCCGGAGCGGCCGCGCAAGGCGATCGCCCCGCTCAAGGAGTCCGGCGAACGCTGGCTGGAGATCATGGAGATCGCCCACGCGCTGGGCGTGGAATCCACCTCCACCATGCTGATGGGCACCGGCGAGACCAACGCCGAGCGCATCGAGCACATCGCGATGATCCGTGACACCCAGGACCGTACGGGCGGCTTCCGCGCCTTCATCCCGTACACCTACCAGCCCGAGAACAACCGCCTCAAGGGCCGTACCCAGGCGACCGTCTTCGAGTACCTGCGCATGATCGCCATCGCGCGGCTCTTCCTCGACAACATCGCCCACATCCAGGGCTCCTGGCTCACCGTCGGCAAGGAGGCGGGCCAGCTCTCCCTGCACTACGGCGCCGACGACCTCGGCTCGATCATGCTGGAGGAGAACGTCGTCTCCTCGGCCGGTGCCAAGCACCGCTCCAACCGCATGGAGATCATCGACCTGATCCGCAAGGCGGGCCGCGTCCCGGCGCAGCGCGCGACGACCTACGAGCACCTCCTCGTGCACGACGACCCGGCGAACGACCCGGTCGACGACCGCGTCGTCTCGCACATCTCCTCCACCGCCATCGAAGGCGGCACGGCCCACCCCGAGCTGAAGCTCATCTCCTCGAACTGACGCGCCGGTGCTGACGATCCACACCGCCGATCTCCTCGTCACCGGCCCCGCCGGGAGCGGATCCGCGCCGCTGCCCGGCGGCGCGGTCCTCGTCGAGGGCGACAGGATCGCGGACGTGGGCCCGTACGAGGAGCTCGCCGCGGCCTCCCCGCACGCGCGGACCCGCCGCTGGCCCGGGACGCTGACCCCCGGGCTGCTGGTCCGCGGCGGCGACGAGCTGCTGGAGCGCACGTACTACCCGGACGACCCGTACGAGACCACCGAGCTCGGCACCGGACCGATCAGCGGCCCCGAGGCGCTGGCCGCCCTGAAGATGACCGAGCCGCGCTGGGGCAACAGCGCCCGGCGCGGCACGCAGAAGCTCCTGGCGCGCGGGGTGGTGGCCGTGACCGGCCGTTTCACGAGCCCCGCCGTGCGGACGGCGGTGATCCGCTCCGGGCTCGCCGTCCTGCCGCCCGCCGCCTACGAGGGCCCCGCCCGCCTGGACCCGTTCGCGGGGCGGGACGCGGCGGAGCAGGCCTTCCACGGGACTCTGGAGCCGGGCGCACCGGCCCGGTTCGCCGCCTTCGCCGTGGACGGCCCGGCGGAGCTCCTGGAGCGGGGTCCGACTACCTGCGTGGCCACGGTCATCGGCGGCAGGCTGCTGCACCGCCGCCGCTGAGCGGGACCCGGGGACGGCCTGCGAGAATGGCCCGGTATCCGCCGGACCCCTCCGGGACCCGCGCCGGACCACGCCGAACCATTCGCACCGCACCCGAGGGGCCAATGCCAGTGACCACCGCTTCCCTGGACAAGCAGCCGCACGAAGTCGCCTCCATGTTCGACGGTGTGGCGGCGAACTACGACCTCACCAACGACGTCCTCTCCCTCGGGCAGGCCCGCCTGTGGCGCAAGGAGGTCGCCAAGGCGGTCGGCGCGCGCCCCGGCCACAAGGTCCTCGACCTGGCCGCCGGCACGGCCACGTCCTCGCTGCCCTTCGCCGCGACCGGCGCGTACGTCGTCCCCTGCGACTTCTCCCTCGGCATGCTCCGCGAGGGCAAGAAGCGCAACCCCTGGCTCCCGCTGACCGCCGGCGACGCGACGAAGCTGCCGTTCAAGGACGGGGTCTTCGACAGCGTCACGATCTCCTTCGGCCTGCGCAACGTCCAGGACACCGACGCCGCCCTGCGCGAGCTGTACCGGGTCACCAAGCCCGGGGGCCAGGTGGTGATCTGCGAGTTCTCGCAGCCCACCTGGGCGCCCTTCCGGACCGTGTACACCGAGTACCTGATGCGCGCGATGCCGCCGGTGGCCCGCGCGGTCTCCTCCAACCCCGACGCGTACGTGTACCTCGCCGACTCCATCCGCGCCTGGCCCGACCAGCCGGAGCTGGCGGCGCTGCTGCAGAAGGCCGGCTGGTCCCAGGTGGCCTGGCGGAACCTGAGCGGCGGCATCGTGGCGCTGCACCGCGGCGTCAAGCGGTAGGACGGGCCACGGCGATGGACTACCAAGCGCTGTTGGAGCAGGTCGCCGCCGACATCGCCCCGCTGGTGGGCGGCGGCACCCCCGCCGAGTACATCCCGGCGCTGGCCTCCGTGGACCCCCGGCAGTTCGGCATGGCCATCGCCGACCTCGACGGCAACGTCTTCGGGGTGGGGGACTGGCGGACGCCGTTCTCCGCCCAGTCCATCACCAAGGTCTTCGCGCTGGCGCTCGCGCTCGCCGAGGGCGGCGACAGCCTGTGGGAGCGGGTGGGACGGGAACCCTCCGGCAACCCGTTCAACTCCCTCGTGCAGCTGGAGTACGAGAACGGCATCCCGCGCAACCCCTTCATCAACGCGGGCGCGCTCGTCGTCACCGACCGGCTGCTGACCCTGACGGGTGACGCGAGCAGCGAACTGCTGGACTTCCTCCGCGAGGAGAGCGGCAACCCGGACCTCGCCTTCGACGCGGAGGTCGCCGCCTCCGAGCACGAGCACGGGGACCGCAACGCGGCCGTGGCCCACTTCATGGCCTCGTACGGGAACATCGACAATCCGGTGCCGGCCCTCCTCGAGCACTACTTCTGGCAGTGCTCGATCGAGATGAGCTGCGCCGACCTCGCCCGCGCGAGCCGCTTCCTGGCGCGCCACGGGCTGCGCGCGGACGGCACGAGGCTGCTGACGCGCAGCGAGGCGAAGCAGATCAACGCGGTCATGCTCACGTGCGGGACGTACGACGCGGCGGGGGAGTTCGCCTACCGGGTCGGCCTGCCGGGCAAGAGCGGTGTGGGCGGCGGGATCGTCGCGGTGGTCCCGGGCGCGTGCACGCTGGCCGCGTGGAGCCCGGGGCTCGACCCGCAGGGCAACTCGGTGGCGGCGGTGGCGGCACTGGACCGGTTCACGACCCTGACGGGGCTCTCCGTCTTCTGACGCCTCGGGCGTCGGGGCGTCGTCGCGCCCAGGGCCTCGCGCCCAGGGCCTCGCGCCTCGCGCCCGGGCGCCCGGGGGCCGGGGCCCGCCGGGCGCGAGGCGCGGTCCTACGCCCGCGGGGCCGGCAGGGCCGCCACGTCCGGCAGGGCCGCCACGTCCGCCACGTGCGGCAGCGTCAGTTCGTAGCGACGGCTCAGGTCGCCCACCGGGTTGGGGAATTCCTCCGCCAGGGTCATGCCCAGGCGCTCCGCGACCGCCACCGAGCGGGCGTTGCGGGCGTCGATCATCGCCACCACGCGCGACGGCCCCGCCTCCCGGAGCCGCTCCACGGTCGCCAGCGCGGCGGCGTACGCGTACCCCCGGCCCCACGCCGCACGGCCGAGCCGCCAGCCGATCTCGATCTCACCGACCGGCCCCCACCCCTTCTCCGCCGGCCAAGGCTGGGCTCCGGCGAAGCCGATGACCTCCCCGTCGGCGTCCAGCAGCGTCCACAGGCAGAAACCGAGACGGGCGTCGTGCATCCGCTGCCGCGCGGTCATCTCCTCGTACAGGGACGGCTCGGCCGGCCCCCCGAGGAACTCCATGACGTCACGGTCGTTGAAGATGCGGTACCACGCGTGCGCGTCCTCGTCCGTGGGCACACGGAGCTGGACGGCGGGGAGCGGCCGGGTCGGCGAGGTGGTCACAGTGGGCAGCCCTTCGAATCGCGATCTCTCTCGCTGCATAGACTGCACACGTCTGGTGCCCCCCGGCACCCCATTACGAGCCTTCCGGGAGACCCCGCCGTGACCGAGCCCCTCTCCGAGCACTCCGCGGACGTGATCGTCGTCGGGGCCGGGCCCGCCGGCTCGACCACCGCCTACTACCTGGCCAAGGCCGGACTCGACGTCCTGCTCCTGGAGAAGACGGCGTTCCCCCGCGAGAAGGTCTGCGGCGACGGCTTGACGCCGCGCGCCACGAAGCAGCTGGTGTCGATGGGCATCGACATCTCCGAAGAGGCCGGCTGGCTCCGCAACAAGGGCCTGCGGATCATCGGCGGCGGACAGCGGCTCCAGCTGGACTGGCCGGAACTCGCCTCCTTCCCCGACTACGGCCTCGTCCGCAAGCGCGACGACTTCGACGAGACCCTGGCCCGCCAGGCGCAGAAGGCCGGTGCCCGCCTCTACGAGCGCTGCAACGTCGGCGAGCCCGTCCGTGACCCCCGTACCGGCCACATCACGGGCGTGCGGGCCAAGCTGGGCGAGGAGAAGACCCCGGTCACCTTCAGCGCCCCGCTGGTCGTCGCGGCCGACGGCAACTCCTCGCGCCTCTCCCTCGCGATGGGCCTGCACCGCCGCGAGGACCGCCCGATGGGCGTCGCCGTCCGTACGTACTTCACCTCGCCCCGGCACGACGACGACTACCTGGAGTCCTGGCTGGAGCTGTGGGACCGGCGCGGCGCCGAGGACCGCCTGCTGCCCGGCTACGGCTGGATCTTCGGCATGGGCGACGGAACCTCCAACGTCGGCCTCGGCATCCTCAACTCCTCCTCCGCCTTCAAGGAGCTGGACTGGCGCGAGGTCCTGAAGGCCTGGTGCGCGTCCATGCCGGAGGACTGGGGCTACACCCCCGAGAACATGACGCAGCCGATCCGCGGCGCGGCCCTCCCGATGGCCTTCAACCGGCAGCCGCACTACACCAAGGGCCTGCTGCTCGTCGGTGACGCGGGCGGGCTCGTCAACCCGTTCAACGGCGAGGGCATCGCCTATGCGATGGAGTCCGGCCAGATCGCCGCCGACGTCATCGTCCAGGCCCACTCCCGCGCCACGCCCGCGCTGCGCGAACTGACCCTGCACAGCTACCCGAAGGTCCTCAAGGAGACCTACGGCGGCTACTACACGCTGGGCCGCGCGTTCGTGAAGCTCATCGGAAACCCGAAGATCATGAAGATCGCCACCCAGCGCGGCCTGTCCCACCCGGTGCTGATGAAGTTCACCCTGAAGATGCTGGCCAACCTCACCGACCCGACGGGCGGCGACGCGATGGACCGCGTCATCAACGGCCTCTCGAAGGTGGCTCCCCGCGCTTGACGGTTCCACGCCGGGCCGTTCGCCGGACAGTCGAGCGGCCCGGCTCGTGGGGTGTGGCCGTGACCGTTCGCGCCTCGTGACGTCACCGGTCCGTCGGCCGCGCAGGTGCGGCGGACGGACCGGAGTGATCGGACTGATCGGACGGATCGAGGGAACCGGGAGAACCGCCACCCGGATCGCACGGCTGCCGGGGGATGGCGCAGGGGTCGGCGTACGGGACCGCGTACGGGGCTGCGGCCGGGCGGTGGACGGTCCGGACACAGCGGGCCAGGAGGAGCAGACCGCAGAGCAGCAGTGTCGCCGAGGCCGTCCAGTCGAGGGTGAGCGTGAGCGGCGAACCGGGCTTCTGCCAGGGGCGCGAGGTGGTCAGCAGCCAGCCGCCCAGGGACAGCAGACCCAGCCCCGCGGCGGCCGGGAGGGACGTGGGATCGGCGGTCTGGGCGGTCTGGGCGGCTTGGGCGGCTAGGGCGTCGTGGCCGGGGCCACGGCTGCGGTCGGGGCCGGAGGATGCGTCGGACGGCCTGGTGATCACGGATCACCACCTTCTGGCGGGACTCGGGCGGGCTCGCCGGACCTATCTTCGCAGGGCTTCGGCCGGTTCGACACGTGCCGCCCGCCAGGCGGGATGGACCCCGGCGAGCAGTCCGGTCAGCAGCCCGACGAGCGGGGCGACGGCGACCGTCACCGGATGGATCACCGGGGTCCAGTCCCGGACCAGGGACACGGCGACGACGGTGAGTTCGCCGAGGGAGGTCCCCACCAGGCCGCCCAGCGCGCCCAACGCGGCGGACTCCGTGAGGAACTGCGCCGCCACGTGCCGCCCGCGCGCCCCCAGGGTCCGCCGCAGCCCGATCTCGGCCGTCCGCTCCAGGACCGCGACCAGCGTGGTGTTGGCGATCCCGACCGCGCCGATGACCAGGCAGATCCCGGCCAGCAGCAGGAACAGCGCGCTCAGGTCGGAGCCGACGCCGGAGCGCAGCAGCCGCGGGTCCGGAGGTGGGACGGCCTTCAGGTGGTCGGGGTGGTCGGGGCGCAGGGCCAGCGGGGCGAGGGCGGCGACCTGGCGGGCGGCCCCGAGGTCGGTGGAGATCAGCATGCTCGCGGCGCCCGGCTCCGGCGGGCCCCACAACTCCTCGGCGGTGGCCCGGGGGACCAGCACCGAGAGCAGGTGCTCGGGCCGCCTGCGCACGTCGGAGACGATCCCGGCGACGGTGAACGGCTCCTGACCGATGTACAGGGCGGGGCGCGTCGCGAGGGTGGTGATGCCGAGGCGCTCCGCGACCCCGCTCCCGACGACCACCACGCGCTGGTGGCTCCGCTCCGCGAACTCGTCGTAGAGCCTGCCCTGCTGCAGGGTCGGCGCGAGCGCGGCCACCGCCCCCGGGGAGGCGGCGACGACGGGGGTGCCGGTGGCGCGGGTGCCGCCGGAGGGCAGCGAGCCGAGCGTGGCCGAGGGGTCCAGGCGCACCGTCCACAACACCCCCGCGTGCTCGATCCCGGCGACCTGGCGCAGCCGCTGTTCGGCGTCCGCGGGGAAGCCGGGGGCGGCGAAGGGGTCCTGGCGGGCGGCGATGTCCTCGACGGTCACCTCGGTGGCGGTGAGGGCGTTGAAGCGGCCGTCGATCTGGGAGGAGAGGGTGGCGGTCAGCCCGAGGACGGCGACGAAACTCCCCACGCCAAGCACGGTTCCGAGCGCGGTCAGGACGGTCCGCCCGGGCCGGCGCACCATCCCGGCGACGGCCTCGCCGAGGGCGTCGCGCACGGAGAGCCGCGTGCGCGGGATGCGGGGGCGGTGGGGGGCGGGACTGGAGCCGGGGCTGGGGCTGGTGAAGGGTTTCACGAGTTCAGCCGCCCGTCGCGGATGGTCACGGTCCGCTGCCCGCGCCGGGCCACGTCCGGATC
Organism: Streptomyces sp. NPDC006544; assembly: GCF_040611715.1. Classification (NCBI taxonomy): domain Bacteria; kingdom Bacillati; phylum Actinomycetota; class Actinomycetes; order Kitasatosporales; family Streptomycetaceae; genus Streptomyces; species Streptomyces sp. NPDC006544. The sequence goes on from NZ_JBEXOV010000002.1 coordinate 24,365, forward strand.
GTGGGTGATCACGAGCACGGTCAGGCCCGCGCCGTGCAGCGCGTCGAGCAGCGCGAGTACGGAGGCGGCGTTGGCGGAGTCGAGATTTCCGGTCGGCTCGTCACAGAGCAGCAGCGAGGGGCGCCCCACCAGGGCGCGGGCGATGGCGACGCGCTGGCGTTCGCCGCCGGAGAGCCGCCCGGGGACGGCGTCGGCCCGGTGCCCGAGCCCGACCTGGTCGAGGGCCTCGCGGGCCCGAACGAGGCGCTGGCGGCGCGGCACTTCGGTGTAGAGCATCGCGAGGGTGACGTTCTCCAGGGCCGAGCGGTGGGGCAGCAGGTGGAAGGACTGGAAGACGAAGCCGATCCGGCGCCCGCGCAGGGCGGTGCGCTCACGGTCGGGCAGCCGGGCGGTGTCGACCCCGTCGAGCAGGTAGCGGCCGGCGGTGGGCGAATCGAGCAGCCCGGCGACGTTGAGGAAGGTGGACTTCCCGGACCCGGAAGGCCCGACGACGGTCACGAACTCCCCGCGCCGCACGACCAGCTCACACCCCCGCAGCGCCTCGACGGGCGGCGGCCCGGGATAGACGAGCCCGACCTCCCGGAACTCGATGACGGGCACGGTGACGGGCACGGTGACGCCCCCCTCACCCAAGCCTCCGGGGTCGTACTCCGGCGGGGGGCCGGGCCGGCGGAAGCGGAACCTCATCCGGGGGTTCCCTTGCGGGCGACGCCGGTGACCACCTTGGTTCCGGGGGCGAGCGAGCCCGGCTCCACCGGGGTGACGGCCACGAAGCCGTCGCCGGTGGTGCCGGTGCGGACCTCGATGCGCCGCTGCGCGCCGTCGGCGGCCACGGCCGTGACGACCGTACGGCCGTCCGCGCCCGCGGAGACCGCGGTGACCGGGACGACGAGGGCCTCGCCGTCGGTGGCGGCCGACTCGATGGTGAGCCGTACGTCCTGCCCGGCGAAGGAGGCGGGCAACGGCTGGTCCGGGCGGACGACCATCCGGTAGCCGAGATCGGCTCCGCCACCACCGGCTCCGCCGCCACCGCTGCCGGGGACCTGGCCCGGGACCTGGCCCTGGCCCTGGCCCTGGCCCTGCTGCGGCCCCGAGGGCGGGGCGCTCGAGCGTTCGGTGGCGACCGACACCACCTTGGCCCGGGTGTCGCTGCCCGCGAGCTCCGAGGAGATCACCACCGTCATCCCGGCGCGCAGCAGCTGCTTCCTGTCGTCCTTGAGATAGGCCTCGACGACGAGTTCACCGGCGGACAAGGTCAGCACCGGACCGGACACGGGGGCGCCGATGCGTGCGCTGACCGCGCTGACCCGTGCGGGGAAACCTCCGAGGAACACCGTCTCGGCGGCGGGCAGCATCGGCCCGTCGGCGGCCTCGGCCACCGCGAGCGCGGCCCGTGCCTCGACGAGCGACTGCCGGGCCCGGTCGAGGGCCCGCCGAGCCCCGGCGTCCACCGATCCCCCGGCCCCCCCGGCGCCCGCACCGGGCCCGGCCGTGGCCGCCGCGACCCCGATGCCCGCGCCCGCCGTGGCTCCGGAGGCTGTCGAACCTCCGGCGCTCCCCGTGCCCCCGATGCTCCCCGTGGCCCCGGAACTTCCGGTGCCGCCGGACTCGGCGGAGCCCCGGCCTCCCGGGGCCGTGGCGCCGGCCGGCCCGGTCGAGGCGCCGGAACCGGCCCCGCCCGCGCCCCCGCCCGCGCCTCCGCCCGCGACGACCGCCTCCGCGTCCTCCACGGCCCACTGGGCCGAGCGCACGGCCTCCCGCGCCGCCTTGAGCGACGTACCGCCGTCGGCCACGGCGGGGAGCGGGGCGTATCCGACGGCGTGGTAGCGCGCCGCGAGCGCCGCCTTCGTACCGGACCCGAACACGCCCGTGGCGTCCGCGCCGGTGTCGTGCCCGAGTTCGCGCAGCGCCTGCTGGAGCTGCGCGACGTCATCGCCGGTGGCGCCCGGCTTGAGGTCCCGGTACATCGGCAGGCCGCCGTGCAGGGCGAACACCGGCCGGCCGGACACCTCGGCGAGCAACTGGCCCGCCCGGACGGGATCCCCCGCCTTCAGCGGCAGCTTGGTCACCACGGCCGCGCCCGCGCCCGCGCCGTCACTCCCAGGGGTCCGTATCCCCTGCGGGGACACGGAGACGCTCTGGTCCGCGACCACGGTCCCGCGCATCACGACGGTCTCGGCGAGCACCCGCCGCTCGACCTCGGCGGTCAACGCGCCCTGCGCGGGCGGCGCGGTGTCCGCCACCACCTGGGCCGGGGACCGCACCCACGTGGTGGTGAGCAACCCGCCCACCGCCATCAACGCGGCTCCCCCGACCACCCCGAGCACGACTCGCCGCCCGCGCGCGACCCCGGCCGGACCCTGACGCCCGGACCTGCCCCGCTCCGAGCGCCCGGCCCTGGCCTCGTCCCTGGCCTCGTCCCCGGTCCCGGCCCAGGGCCCGGCCGAGCGCTCGGCCCCGGGATCGGATCCGGTGTCCGCCTCCGCCCCGGCGTGGTCCGTGGGTTCGTCCTCGCCGGCGGCCTGGCGGGGTCGGTGGGGTTCGAGGCGGGTCAACGGGGGTTCCGGCACGTCTGGAGTACGGAGGCGTGCGGCGGCCCGTCCTCGGCCCCGGGCTCCCGCTCTCCCTCCGCGCACCCGGCCAAGGGAATGCATACGCGGTGCGGTGGGACCAAATGACGTGCGCGCACGACGGCGATTCCTTGGGCGTGAGAAAAATGGAACGGGCGCGTCCGTGGGAGGGACGGCCCGGGGCGCGCCGCGTGACAGTTAAGGCGCGCCTTCCGAAGTCCGCAAGTCCCCTCCTTGCCAAACAATCTGAGGATCCGGCAGGCTCAAAACTGCTTGCTCGCGATCGGCGGCGGACGGTTGAATCCCGGCCGGGTGTCCATCCCCCGGAACGTCCTGTCGCCGTACCCGCCTTTCACTCGGAAAGCGAGGGAATACGCGAGGCACAGGACGAGAACCTCGGCGGAAAGGCCGGCACGCTCCCGGCCGGTTACCGGGGAATCGCCTCGACCACCTTCACGAACGAGATCAGCTCAGCCGCCCTTGTCCTCTGATCCGCCGTCACCGTCCACCAGCCACCGAACCACCGCACCACCGCACCCCCGAACCACCGCGCCACCGCCCCCAGAAGGAGCTCCCCGATGCGTCCCACCCGCCGCCCCCGGCCCGCAGCCGCCCCCGCGGCCGTCCTGCTGGCGGCCGCGCTGCTGGCGGGCTGCGGTCAGGGCGGCGGCGGGGGCGCGGACGGGAAGGGCGAGCCCGAGCTCGGACCGGTGGCGGTCCGGCCCGCCACGTCCGCGCTCTCGCTGCCCATGGACGCGTACACGGACACCGACGCCGAGGCGGGCCGGATGGCCCAGGTGCAGGGGATGCTCGTCTCCCAGTGCATGGCCCGGTACGGGTTCACGTACGAGGGCCCGACACCGCGGCAGGGGGCCCCCGGCGCGGCGCCCGAGGACCGGCACCGCTACCTCTTCGGCCTGGCCGACCCGGCGTACGCCGCTGCGCACGGCTACGACCAGACGGCGGGCGCGGGCAGCCCGGTCAAACCGCCCGCCCCCGAAGTCAGCGACAGCGCGTACGTGGTCCTGAACGGCGAGCAGCGCGGCACCCGAACCAGTCAGCCGCCCGCCGACGCCCGGACGGAGGAGGAGGCCGCGCAGCTGGACAGCGGCCTGACGGCCGGCGGCCAGAAGGTGCCGTCCGGCGGGTGCGGGCGGGAGGGGTACCGCAAGCTGTACGCCCCGACCAAGGACAGCGTCGACCTGCTCTTCCCCTTCGGGCTGGCCTCGGAAGCGCACGACCGGTCCAAACGGGACTCCCGGGTCGTCGAGGTGCTGAAGAACTGGTCGGCGTGCATGGCGAAATCGGGCTACGGCGAGGTGAAATCACCGTACGACGTCACCGAGAAGCTCGGCCTGGACGGCGGCCCGGCCGCGGGGCCGGACGGAGGCCCGGGCGGTCCCAAGGCGATCGCGGCGGCCAAGGCCGACGTCGCCTGCAAGCGCGAGGTGAACCTCGTGGGCATCTGGGCGGCGGTGGAGGAGGCCTACCAGAAGCGGCTGGTGGAGGAGCACGCGCAGACGCTCGCGCTGTACAAGAAGCAGCGCGAGGCCCGCTTCAAGCTGGCGGCCACCCTCGCCTCATCGGCCACCCCCGGCTGAGCGGCCACCCCCGCCCAGTCCGGGGCCGTCCGGCCCGCGGACCGCTCACGGCCTGGGCATGCACTTCAGCATGGCGTCCATGTGATCCTGCTTCAGCGCCGACCACTGCGCGGGGGTCCCGCCGGCCGCCTGGTTGATCTCGCCCGTGACCGGATCCGGGTCCGGATACCAGTCGATGCCCTGCGCCCGCATGCACTCGGACGCCATCCGCGCGGCGGTGAGGTCCCGGGGAGCAGCCTGTACGGGGGTGCGCGACGGGCGCAGCGGCAGGCAGGTCTCCTGCGCCGCGGCGAACCGCGGACCGTCCTCCTCCACCACCCGGGGGATTCCGCTGTCCCGGTAGGCGAGGGTCAGTCCGTGCTCCTCCATGCACCGGTAGAAGGGCATTTCCGCGGCCACGGCCGAGGGATTCGCCCGAGAGCCGGGGGAGGCGCCGGGCGTCGCCAGCGTCGCCCCGGGGGAGGTGCCGGGTGAGGCGCCGGGCATCGCCCCGGTGTCCGCCTGCTGCATTCCCTTTTCCCCGCATCCGGTCAGTGCGCTGCACATGAGGACTAACAGGGCGAAATCGCGTACGCGCACGTCGTTTCCCTTGCGGTCGGTGGAATGGAACGAGCGCGTCCGGAGGTGCGGGCGGAAGGACTGGAGGGTGCGGCGGCGGGGCGCTCGCCGCCGGGCGATCGTAGGCGGGCGCCGATGGAGCGGACAAGCCCGGTATGAGCCAGGCCAGTTGTGCGCCGGTAAGCCGAGAAGATGCTTGCTCCGGAACGGTCCGGCGGGTTGAATCCCGGGCTGGACGGAATTCCTTGAAGATCCGAAGACAGAGGCGTACCTGATGAACAAAGTCATTCGAAAACTCGCCGCCGGCTGTGCCGCCGCGGTTTCGGTGGGGGCCGTTCTGGTGGCGACGGCCGGCCCGTCGGCCGCTACGGAGCGGAACGGCTATCTGGAGGACTCCGAGTTCGGCCTCTACTACAACTCGAACTCCGGGGGTTGCGTTTTCGACCTGTACGGGTCGGATTGGAACTTCGCCAACGACTACTTCACCGGCCCGTACAACTGCACCGGCATCGCCGGGCTGGTGGACGACGACACCGCGTCCTACCGCAACCGCGACACCTACACCTGGCGGGTGGCCACCGAGATCAACCTCGGCGGCCTCGTCGGGTCGGTCCCCCCGGGCTACGTGGGCAACGCGAGCATCAACTTCAAGAACAAGATCACCTCGGCCACGTTCCGCTCCGACTGAGACCGGCGGCCGGGCCCGCGGCGAGGGGCCCGCGGCGACGGGACGGAAGGCAACGGGGCCCGCAGTGGCGGCCCCGAGCGGTCCACGACGGCCCCGGGCGGGTCCCCGGGGCATCAGAGCCCTCAGGAGGCCCCAACGACCCCTGCGGCCCCGCGTACGGGCCCAGGGCAGCCGAAAGGCCGGTACTCCACCCCCGAGCGGGGGAGTACCGGCCTTCGCGCGTCCGCGGGGACGGACGTACGCGGGCGGATCCGTCGAACGGTTCGGTCAGAGGACGCGGACGGCGCCCGTCGGCTTGTCGTAGCTCAGGGAGCGCTCGACGATGCCGGTGCTGGAGTTCTGCGCGCCGACGAACTTGCCGCCGCCGACGTAGACGGCCACGTGGTAAGCACTGCCCTTGGCACCCCAGTACAGGATGTCGCCGGGCTGAAGGGCGTTCAGGGAGACCGAGGTACCGGCCGAGGACTGCGCCTGCGACATGCGCGGCAGGCTGATGCCGGCCTGTCGGTACGCGGCCTGGACCAGACCCGAGCAGTCGAACGAGGACGGGCCGGTGCCACCCGTGACGTAGGCCTTGCCGACCTGCGCGCGGGCGAAGTTCACGATGGCGGCGGCGGAACCGGTCGCCGGGGCGGAGACGGTGCCGGAGCCCTGCGAGGAGGAGCCCTCCGAGGGCGCCGAGGCGGACTTGGCCGACAGCGAGGCGCGGGCGGAGCTGCGGTTGGCGCGCTCGGACTCGGCCTTGCGGTCGGCTTCCTCCTTCGCCTTCTGCTCGGCGTCGGCCTTCTGCTGCGCGTCTTCCTTGGCCTTCTTGGCCTCGGCGGCGGCGCCGGTGCGGGCGCTCTCCTCCAGGGCGTTGAGCTCGCCGTCCACGGCGGCGGCCCGAGTGTTCTCCGCGGCCTTGGCGACGGACGAGGACACCTCGGCGGCCAGGTCCATGTTGAGGACCGGCATCTCGAGGGTGGTCTCGTGCGCGGGCTCGGCGGAGGGCGTGGCGCTGGCGGTGCCGGCCATCGCCAGGGTGCTGAGGACGCCACCGGCAACTCCGGCGCGGACCGCGAGCTTCGAGGCGCTGCGGCGGGGCTTCCGGTGGCTGGGTATGTGAGCGGTGAGGGACATGGGTACAACCGCTATCAGGGCGTCACGGTTCCCTTCAAGAAACGTGGTCTGCGCCACAGTTGTGCGCGAAGGCCGTTAACCGGGCGCGTCGGACCACTTATTGACGCCCTAACGGGCTAAACGGACACCCCGTCGCAAGGCTGTGATCATGGGTTTTTCGAAATAAGTCCGGAATGATCCCTGGCCTACCATCCCGCCGGGCAGATGGCCAAGCCCCCTTTCGGCAGCGCGAAGCGGGAGTGGCGCAGGTCACAGGAGCGTCACGGGATGCGGACGCCGTAGCCCGTTCGTGACCTGTTCGTGAACGCATCGCCGGGTCGGGTCCGCGCCACCGCCCGGTCGGGATCGCGCCACCGCCGTGCCGGGGTAGGGCCGCCCGGCCGCCGACGGCCCCTCTGCGGGCCCTCCTGCCCAGACTTCCGCCCGGATCACATCCGGACCCGCCGCCGGAGCGCGGCTCCCCTCGCGATCCGGGTCCGCACCTCCCGTCGAGCTCCCGGCCGCGCCCGCGCACTCCGCACTCCCGGCCGCGCCCCCCGTCCGCTCCCGGTCCCGCGCGCCCGTCCGCCCGCGTCCCGACCTAGTGAACGCGCGCACGCGTCCACTCCCGTACGCGAGGGCTCCCCCGGCCGGGGGACGCCGATCCCTTTATCATCACGCACATCACGATGCCAATTTGCGTGCAGAGGCCACGATTTGATAGTGCGACACCCCTTCCACCTGCGACGACAGAGGCGGATGTCACCTTTGGTGATCATGTGGATGCTTCGCGTATGAAGATCACCACTCATCGGACTTCATGATCGTTCGTCAGGTGGTGGAGATCACAAACTCGTTGTTGCAACCCGTGTCGCAGATCACAGACGGGCAGGCATAGGATGCGCACCAGTCCGGCTTGTGAACTGCCTCACATGCAAGCGCCCGATCAGGAGCGCGATCTTCGCGAGGCGGGGCACGCGGTGCCGGCGCAGCGGTCCATACGGTCAAGGACGACTGGAAGGAGCGAGGAGCGTGAATGCGTACGCGCCCATCCTCGTGCTCGGCGCCCTCGGCGCAGGGTTTGCGATCTTCTCCGTGGTCATGGCCACGCTGATCGGTCCAAAACGGTACAACCGGGCAAAACTTGAAGCGTACGAGTGCGGCATCGAGCCCACTCCCATGCCGGCCGGCGGCGGACGCTTCCCCATCAAGTACTACCTGACGGCGATGCTCTTCATCGTCTTCGACATCGAGGTTGTCTTCCTCTACCCCTGGGCGGTCACCTTCGACTCGCTGGGGATCTTCGGGCTCGTCGAGATGCTCCTCTTCGTGCTCACCGTCTTCGTCGCCTACGCCTACGTATGGCGCCGCGGCGGCCTGGAATGGGACTGAGGGGCTGAATTTTCCATGGGACTGGAAGAGAAGCTGCCGAGCGGCTTTCTGCTGACCACCGTCGAACAGGCCGCGGGCTGGGTGCGCAAGTCATCCGTCTTCCCCGCGACCTTCGGCCTGGCCTGCTGCGCGATCGAGATGATGACCACCGGAGCGGGCCGGTACGACCTGGCCCGCTTCGGCATGGAGGTCTTCCGCGGATCCCCGCGCCAGGCCGACCTGATGATCGTGGCGGGCCGGGTCAGCCAGAAGATGGCCCCGGTGCTGCGGCAGGTGTACGACCAGATGCCCGCTCCCAAGTGGGTCATCTCTATGGGTGTTTGTGCCTCTTCAGGCGGAATGTTCAACAACTACGCGATCGTCCAGGGCGTCGACCACATCGTCCCCGTGGACATCTATCTGCCCGGCTGCCCGCCGCGCCCCGAGATGCTGCTCGACGCGATCCTCAAGCTCCACCAGAAGATCCAGGGATCGAAGCTCGGCGTGAACCGGGAAGAGGCGGCCCGAGAGGCGGAGGAGGCGGCCCTCAAGGCCCTCCCCACCATCGAGATGAAGGGGCTCCTGCGGTGAGCGACGACCCGGCCGTGCAGAACGGCCCCCCCACCGGCGACGGCAACGGCAACGGCGGCGAGAACGTGCCCGCCCCCCGCGGCTCCGCCGGACCCGAGGTGATCGGCGTCCGCAAGGGCATGTTCGGTGCCGCCGGCGCTGGCGACACCAGCGGCTACGGCGGCCTCGTGCGCACCGTGGCCCTGCCCGGCGAGAGCGCCCGTCCCTACGGCTCGTACTTCGACGAGGTCGTCGACGAGCTCGAAGGGGCGCTGGAGGAGCAGGACCTGGTCCCCGAGAACGCCATCGAGAAGACGGTCGTCGACCGGGGCGAGCTCACCCTGCACATCGCGCGCGAGCACCTCGCCCTCGTGGCGAAGACCCTGCGCGACGACCCGGCCCTGCGCTTCGAGCTCTGCACCGGCGTCAGCGGGGTGCACTTCCCCGGCGACAAGGGCCGCGAGCTGCACGCCGTCTACCACCTGCGCTCGCTCACCCACGGCCGGATCCTGCGGCTCGAGGTGTCCGTCCCGGACAGCGACCCGCACGTCCCCTCGCTCGTCTCGGTCTACCCGACCAACGACTGGCACGAGCGCGAGGCGTACGACTTCTTCGGCCTGGTCTTCGACGGGCACCCGGCCCTCACCCGGATCATGATGCCGGACGACTGGCAGGGCTTCCCGCAGCGCAAGGACTACCCGCTCGGCGGCATCGCCGTCGAGTACAAGGGCGCCCAGATCCCGGCTCCCGACCAGCGGAGGTCGTACAGCTGATGAACACCCAGAACGCATCGCACCACGCCTCCGCCCGCGAGACGACCGAAGGCACCGTCTACACCGTCACCGGCGGCGACTGGGACGAGGTCGTCCAGTCCGCCGCCCGCGCGGACGACGAGCGCATCGTGGTCAACATGGGTCCCCAGCACCCCTCCACCCACGGAGTGCTGCGGCTGATCCTGGAGATCGACGGAGAGACGGTCACCGAAGCCCGCTGCGGCATCGGCTACCTCCACACCGGCATCGAGAAGAACCTCGAGTACCGGAACTGGACGCAGGGCACCACGTTCGTCACGCGCATGGACTACCTGACCCCGTTCTTCAACGAGGCCGCGTACTGCCTGGGCGTCGAGAAGCTGCTCGGCATCACCGATCAGATCCCGGACCGCGCCACCGCCATCCGCGTCCTGCTGATGGAGCTCAACCGGATCTCCTCCCACCTGGTGTGCATCGCCACCGGCGGCATGGAGCTGGGCGCCACCACGATCATGATCTACGGGTTCCGCGACCGCGAACTGATCCTCGACGTCTTCGAGACGATCACCGGACTGCGCATGAACCACGCGTTCATCCGCCCCGGCGGCCTCGCACAGGACCTGCCCCCGGGCGCGGTCGACCAGCTCCGCGAGTTCGTGAAGACCATGAAGAAGAACCTGCCGGAGTACGACAAGCTCGCCACCGGCAACCCCATCTTCAAGGCCCGCATGCAGGACGTCGGCTACCTCGACCTCACCGGCTGCATGGCGCTCGGCGCCACCGGCCCGATCCTGCGCTCCGCCGGCCTTCCGCACGACCTGCGCAAGTCCGACCCGTACTGCGGCTACGAGAACTACGAGTTCGACGTGCCGACCACCGAGTCCTGCGACTCCTACGGGCGGTTCCTGATCCGCCTCGAGGAGATGCGCCAGTCCCTGCGGATCGTCGAGCAGTGCCTGGACCGGCTGGAGCCGGGCCCGGTGATGGTCGCCGACAAGAAGATCGCCTGGCCCGCGCAGCTCGCGATGGGCCCGGACGGCCTCGGCAACTCGCTCGACCACATCAAGAACATCATGGGCACCTCCATGGAGGCCCTCATCCACCACTTCAAGCTGGTGACCGAGGGCTTCCGGGTCCCGGCCGGGCAGGCGTACGCGGCGGTCGAGTCCCCCAAGGGCGAACTCGGCGTCCACGTGGTCTCCGACGGCGGCACCCGCCCCTACCGGGTCCACTTCCGCGACCCGTCCTTCACCAACCTGCAGGCCATGGCCGCGATGTGCGAGGGCGGCCAGGTCGCCGACGTCATCGTCGCCGTCGCCTCCATCGACCCCGTGATGGGAGGCGTCGACCGATGACGACCGCGTTTTCTGACGGGAACACCCCCCAGGCCCCCCTCAGCCTGGGAATGCCCCAGCTGCCCGCCCCCGACTACCCGGCCGAGGTGCGCGAACGGCTGGCGGCCGACGCCGCCGACATCATCGCCCGCTACCCCGACAGCCGCTCCGCGCTGCTGCCGCTGCTCCACCTCATCCAGTCGCAGGAGGGCTTCGTCTCGCGCACCGGCATCCGGTTCTGCGCCGAGGTGCTGGGCCTGACGACGGCCGAGGTCAACGCGGTGGCCACGTTCTACACGATGTACCGGCGCAAGGCCTCGGGCGACTACCAGGTCGGCGTCTGCACGAACACCCTGTGCGCGGTCATGGGCGGCGACGCCATCTTCGAGGAGCTCAAGGAACACCTCGGGGTCGGCAACAACGAGACCACCCCGGACGGCAAGGTCACCCTCGAGCACATCGAGTGCAACGCGGCCTGCGACTACGCGCCGGTGGTGATGGTCAACTGGGAGTTCTTCGACAACCAGACCCCCGAGTCCGCCAAGGCCATGGTGGACGACCTGCTGGCCGGCCGACCGGTCGAGCCGACCCGGGGCGCGCCGCTGTGCACCTACAAGGAGACCGCCCGGATCCTGGCGGGCTTCCCGGACGAGCGCGCGGGCGCGGTGGAGGCGAGCGGCGGCGCCGGCCCCGCCTCGCTGATCGGCCTGCGCATCGCGCGCGGCGAGTCACCGCAGCTCGGCAAGGTCGTGCGCCCGCGTGCCGAGACCGCCACCGAGGAGGGGGAGTGATGACGGTGACCGCTGAGACGCACGAGAACGGCACCAGCCCGGAGAAGCTGCTGGCACCCGTGCTGTCGGCGTTCTGGGACGAGCCGCAGTCGTGGACGCTGGAGACCTACCGGCGTCACGAGGGCTACGAAGGCCTGCGCAAGGCGCTCGCCATGACACCGGACGACCTCATCGCCTACGTGAAGGACTCCGGTCTGCGCGGGCGCGGCGGCGCGGGCTTCCCCACCGGAATGAAGTGGCAGTTCATCCCGCAGGGCGACGGCAAGCCGCACTACCTCGTCGTGAACGCGGACGAGTCGGAGCCGGGGACCTGCAAGGACATCCCCCTCCTCTTCGCCAACCCGCACTCCCTCATCGAGGGAATGATCATCGCCTGCTACGCGATCCGCTCGGAGCACGCCTTCATCTACCTGCGCGGCGAGGCCGTGCCGGTACTGCGGCGCCTGCACGAAGCGGTGCGCGAGGCGTACGAGGCCGGCTACCTCGGGGAGAACGTCCTCGGGAGCGGGCTGAAGCTCGACATCACCGTGCACGCGGGAGCGGGCGCCTACATCTGCGGCGAGGAAACGGCCCTCCTGGACTCCCTCGAAGGCCGGCGCGGTCAGCCCCGGCTGCGTCCCCCCTTCCCCGCGGTCGAGGGGCTCTACGCGTGCCCCACTGTCGTCAACAACGTGGAGTCCATCGCCTCGGTTCCCGCGATCCTCCACAAGGGCAAGGACTGGTTCAAGTCCATGGGGACCGAGAAGTCCCCCGGCTTCACGCTGTACTCGCTGTCCGGCCACGTCGTCGGCCCCGGCCAGTACGAGGCTCCGCTCGGCATCACGCTGCGCCAGCTGCTCGACATGAGCGGCGGCATCCGCCCCGGCCACCGGCTCAAGTTCTGGACCCCCGGCGGCTCCTCCACCCCCATGTTCACGGACGAGCACCTGGACGTCCCGCTGGACTACGAGGGCGTGGGCGCGGCCGGCTCCATGCTCGGCACCAAGGCCCTGCAGTGCTTCGACGAGACGACCTGCGTCGTGCGGGCGGTGACCCGCTGGACCGAGTTCTACGCCCACGAGTCCTGCGGCAAGTGCACGCCCTGTCGCGAAGGCACGTACTGGCTGGTCCAGCTGCTGCGCGACATCGAGGCCGGCAAGGGCGTCATGTCCGACCTCGACAAGCTGAACGACATCGCCGACAACATCAACGGCAAGTCGTTCTGCGCGCTCGGCGACGGAGCCGCCAGCCCCATCTTCTCCTCGCTCAAGTACTTCCGCGAGGAGTACGAGCAGCACATCACGGGCAAGGGCTGCCCCTTCGACCCCAAGAAGTCGACCCTCTGGGCTGACGGTCCCGAGAAGAACTCCGAGGTGAACGCATGACCGTCACCACGAACGCCCCCGCCGGTGGCGGCGAGGCCGCGGTGCCGCCGGACGACACGGTCTCCCTGACCATCGACGGCGTCGAACTGTCGGTGCCCAAGGGCACGCTGGTCATCCGGGCCGCCGAGCAGCTCGGTATCGAGATCCCCCGGTTCTGCGACCACCCCCTCCTCTCCCCGGCCGGCGCCTGCCGCCAGTGCATCGTCGAGGTCGAGGGCCAGCGCAAGCCGATGGCCTCCTGCACCATCACCTGCACCGACGGCATGGTCGTCAAGACGCAGCTGACCTCCCCGGTCGCCGACAAGGCCCAGCGCGGGGTGATGGAGCTGCTGCTCATCAACCACCCGCTGGACTGCCCGGTCTGCGACAAGGGCGGCGAATGCCCGCTGCAGAACCAGGCGATGTCGCACGGCAACGCCGAGTCCCGTTTCGAGGGACGCAAGCGGACGTACGAGAAGCCCGTCCCGATCTCCACGCAGGTGCTGCTGGACCGCGAGCGCTGCGTCCTGTGCGCGCGCTGCACCCGCTTCTCCAACGAGATCGCCGGCGACCCGATGATCGAGCTGCTGGAACGCGGTGCGCTCCAGCAGGTCGGTACCGGCGAGGGCGACCCCTTCGAGTCGTACTTCTCCGGCAACACCATCCAGATCTGCCCGGTCGGCGCCCTCACCTCGGCGGCCTACCGGTTCCGCTCCCGCCCCTTCGACCTGGTCTCCTCCCCGAGCGTGTGCGAGCACTGCGCGGGCGGCTGCGCGACCCGGACCGACCACCGCCGCGGCAAGGTGCTGCGCCGCCTGGCCGCGGAGGACCCCGAGGTCAACGAGGAGTGGATCTGCGACAAGGGCCGCTTCGGGTTCCGCTACGCGCAGCGCCCCGACCGGCTCACCACCCCGCTGGTGCGCGGGAGCGACGGGGTCCTCGCCCCGGCGAGCTGGCCCGAGGCGCTGGAAGCCGCCGCGAACGGACTCGCCGCCGCGCGCGGCCGGGCCGGGGTACTGACCGGAGGCCGCCTCACCGTCGAGGACGCTTACGCGTACGCCAAGTTTGCGCGGGTCGTGCTCGACACCAACGACATCGACTTCCGGGCCCGGGTGCACAGTGCGGAGGAGGCCGAGTTCCTGGCCGCCTCGGTCGCCGGCACCGGCAAGGACCTCGGCGGCGGCGACAGGGCGGTCACCAACACCTCGCTGGAGGCGGCCCCGGCCGTGCTCCTCGTCGGCATCGAGGCCGAGGAGGAGGCCCCCGGCGTCTTCCTGCGGCTGCGCAAGGCCCACCGCAAGCACAAGCAGCGGACCTTCGCCCTCGCCCCGTTCGCCACGCGGGGCCTGGACAAGGCCGGCGGCACCCTGCTGGCCGCCGCCCCCGGCACCGAGCCCGAGTGGCTGAACGCGCTGGCGTCCCGCACGGGCCTGGAGGACGGCGGCCGGGAGGCCGCCGAGGCGCTGCGCCGGCCCGGCGCGGTCATCGTCGTCGGAGAGCGCCTCGCGGGCGTGCCCGGCGCGCTGACCGCCGCCGTACGGGCCGCCGCCGCGACCGGCGCCCGGCTGGTGTGGATCCCGCGCCGGGCCGGAGAGCGGGCCGCCGTCGAGGCGGGCGCGCTGCCGTCCCTGCTGCCGGGCGCCCGCCCGGCCACCGACCCGCGGGCCCGCGACGAGGTGGCCGCCGCCTGGGGCCTGGACGAGCTCCCGCACCGCTACGGCCGCGACACCGGCCAGATCGTCGAGGCGGCAGCCTCCCGCGAACTGTCCGCCCTGCTGGTCGGGGGCGTGGAGCTCGCCGACCTGCCCGACCCGGCGCGCGCCCGGGTCGCGCTCCAGGAGGCCTTCGTGGTCAGCCTGGAACTGCGGCCCAGCGAGGTCACCGACCACGCGGACGTGGTCCTGCCGGTCGCGGCCGTCGCCGAGAAGTCCGGCGCCTTCATCAACTGGGAGGGCAGGGTCCGGCCGTTCGAGGCCGCGCTCAAGCCCGAGCAGATGACCCGGCGGCTGGCTCCGGCCGACTCCCGCGTGCTGCACATGCTGGCCGACGCGGCCGGCCGTCCGATCGCCCTGGGGGACGTACACGCCGTGCGCCGGGAGCTCGACGGGCTCGGTCAGTGGGCCGGGACGCGCGCCGCCGAACAGACCGCGGACACCGAGCCCCTGCCCCGCCCAGGTGCGGGCGAGGCCGTCCTCGCGGGCCACCGGCTCCTGCTCGACCAGGGCCTCCTCCAGGCCGGCGACGAGGCACTGGCCGGCACCCGGCACGAGGCTCCCGCCCGCCTGTCGGCCGCCACGGCCGCCGAGACCGGCGTCAAGAACGGCGACGTCCTCGCGGTGACCGGCCCGGCCGGCTCCGTGGAACTGCCGCTGCGGATCACCGAGATGCCCGACCGGGTGGTCTGGCTCCCGATGAACTCCACCGGGTCCGGGGTCCTCGCCGACACCGGCGCCCAGCCGGGCACCCTCGTACGGATCGGCCCGGCGACCCCGGCCGACAGCAGCGACGCCACTGCGGAGGTGGGCGCGTGAACACCGTTCAGATCGCTGCCGAGGACCTCTCCCTGTTCGGCAGGGACGTCTGGTGGCTCGTCGTCCTCAAGGCGGTGTTCTGCTTCGCCTTCCTGATGGTGACCGTGCTCTTCTCCATCGTGTGGGAGCGCAAGGTCGTCGCCTGGATGCAACTGCGCATCGGCCCCAACCGGCACGGCCCCTGGGGCATGCTCCAGTCGCTCGCCGACGGCGTGAAGCTGATGCTCAAGGAAGACCTCGTCGTCAAGCGGGCCGACAAGGTCGTCTACGTCCTCGCCCCGATCATCGCGGCGATCCCGGCGTTCATGGCCATCGCGGTGATCCCCTTCGGCCCCGCGGGCGACGAGGTCTCCATCTTCGGCCAGCGCACCACGATGCAGCTGACCGACCTGCCGATCGCGATGCTCTACGTCCTCGCGGTGGCCTCGGTCGGCATCTACGGCATCGTGCTGGCCGGATGGTCCTCGGGCTCCACCTACCCGCTCCTCGGCGGCCTGCGCTCCTGCGCGCAGATGATCTCCTACGAGATCGCGATGGGCGTGGCCTTCGCCTCGGTCTTCCTCTACTCCGGGTCGATGTCGACCTCGGCGATCGTCGAGGCCCAGGCGGACCGCTGGTACATCGTGCTGCTGCCCGTCTCCTTCATCATCTACGTCGTCACGATGGTCGGCGAGACGAACCGCGCCCCCTTCGACATGCCGGAGTCCGAAGGCGACCTGGTCGGCGGCTTCAACACCGAGTACTCCTCGATCAAGTTCGCGCTGTTCATGCTGGCCGAGTACGTCAACATGGTCACCGTCTCCGCCGTCTCGGTCACCCTCTTCCTGGGCGGCTGGCGGGCCCCGGCGCCGATCTCCACGTACTGGGAGGGCGCCAACCACGGCTGGTGGCCGATGCTGTGGTTCGTCCTCAAGGTCCAGCTGCTGCTGTTCTTCTTCATCTGGCTGCGCGGCACGCTCCCGCGCGTGCGCTACGACCAGCTGATGAAGCTCGGCTGGAAGGTGCTGATCCCGGTCTCCGTGGTCTGGCTGATGCTGGTCGCCACCGTCCGGGCGCTGCGCAACGAGAACTACGACTTCACGGAGATCGTGCTCTACGTCGGCGGCGCGGTCATCGCGCTCCTGCTGCTGTCCTTCGTCGCGGACGTCTTCCGCGGCAAGAAGGAGAAGGCGGCCCTCGCGGACGCCGAGCAGGCCGCGGCCGAGCCCTTCGATCCGCTGGCGGGCGGATTCCCCGTACCGCCGAAGCCCGGCCAGCACCTGGCACCCGTACCGCGCAGGCGGCCTCGCAGCGAGCGGGAGCTGATCGTCAGTGGCGCGGCGAATTCCGACAGCGACCGAGAGGAGGGTGCTGAGAATGTCTGACGCGGACGAGAACGAGAAGTGGCAGAACCCGGTGGCCGGCTTCGGCGTGACCTTCAAGGCCATGTTCAAGAAGCGGCTCACCGAGCAGTACCCGGAGCAGCCGAAGACCACCGCTCCGCGCTTCCACGGGCGGCACCAGCTCAACCGCCACCCGGACGGTCTGGAGAAGTGCATCGGGTGCGAACTGTGCGCCTGGGCCTGTCCCGCCGACGCCATCTACGTCGAGGGCGCCGACAACACCGAGGAGGAGCGCTACTCCCCGGGTGAGCGGTACGGCCGGGTCTACCAGATCAACTACGCCCGCTGCATCCTGTGCGGGCTGTGCGTCGAGGCGTGCCCGACCAGGGCACTGACCATGACGAACGAGTTCGAACTGGCCGACTCCAGCCGTGAGGCGCTCATCTACACCAAGGAGCAGCTGCTCTCCGGTCTGACCGAGGGCATGGTCGAGGCTCCGCACTCGATCTTCCCGGGCACCGACGACACGGACTACTACCGCGGGCTCGTGACCGGGGCGGCTCCCGGCACGGTCCGCCAGGTCGCCGTGTCCAAGGGCGAGACCGCCGGGACCGCACCTTCCTCCCAGGGCACCGAGGAGGTGGGGGCATGAGCACCGTCGCCGCGGCCGCCACGCTCACCTCCACTGGTGAGGCGATCCAGTTCTGGGTCCTCGGCACGGTCGCCGTCATCGGCGCCCTGTCCACGATCCTGATGAAGAAGGCCGTGCACAGCGCCCTGAGCCTGGCCGGGACGATGATCGTCCTGGCGGTCTTCTACCTCGCCAACGGCGCGTACTTCCTCGGCATCGTCCAGGTCGTCGTCTACACGGGCGCGATCATGATGCTCTTCCTCTTCGTCGTCATGCTCGTCGGCGTCACCGCCGCGGACTCGCTGACCGAGACCATCAAGGGGCAGCGCTGGCTCGCCGTCCTGTGCGGACTGGGCTTCGGCATCCTGCTGATCGCCGGCATCGCCAACGCCGGGCTCACCCACTTCAACGGACTCGGCCGCATCAACTCCGGCGGACACATCGAGGGCCTGGCCACGCTCATCTTCACCAAGTACGTGTTCGCCTTCGAGATCACCGGCGCCCTCCTCATCACCGCGGCCGTCGGAGCGATGGTGCTCACCCACCGCGAGCGCACCGAGCGGGCCGCCACCCAGCGCGAGCTCGCCGAGCGCCGCGTCCGCGAGGGCGTCCAGCTCCCGCCGCTGCCCGCACCCGGCGTATACGCCCGGCACAACGCCGTGGACGTGGCCGGCCTGCTGCCGGACGGCACCCCGTCCGAACTCACCGTCAACCAGACGCTGCGCGCCCGCGGCCAGATCAGGGACGTCTCCGGCAAGGCGCTGGACGACCTGAAGGCACTGGAGCAGCGGTCGTTCGAGCGGCTCGGCCGTGAGGAGGCCTCGAAGTGAATCCCGTCAACTACCTGTACCTGGCGGCACTGCTGTTCACCATCGGGGCGTCCGGAGTCCTGATCAGGAAGAACGCGATCGTGGTGTTCATGTGCGTGGAGCTGATGCTCAACGCCTGCAACCTCGCCTTCGTCACCTTCTCCCGGATGCACGGCAACCTCGACGGCCAGATCATCGCGTTCTTCACGATGGTCGTCGCCGCCGCCGAGGTCGTGGTGGGCCTCGCGATCATCGTGTCGCTGTTCCGTACCCGCCACTCGGCGTCGGTCGACGACGCCAGCCTGATGAAGCTGTAAGGGGCGCTCACAGTGGAAAACCTGATTGCGCTGCTGATCGCGGCGCCCCTGCTGGGAGCGGTGGTGCTGCTCTGCGGCGGCCGCCGGCTCGACAAGGCGGGGCACTGGCTCGGCACTCTCCTGGCCGCCGTCTCCTTCGGGATCGGCGTGGCCCTCTTCGCCGACATGCTCGGGCGCGGGGCCGAGGACCGTGTCATGCACCAGCGGCTGTACACCTGGATCCCCGTCGAGGGCTTCCAGGCCGACATGGCCTTCCAGCTCGACCAGTTGTCGATGACCTTCGTCCTGCTGATCTCCGGCGTGGGCACGCTCATCCACATCTACTCCATCGGCTACATGGAGCACGACGAGCGGCGCCGCCGCTTCTTCGGCTACCTCAACCTGTTCGTCGCGGCCATGCTGCTGCTGGTCCTCGCCGACAACTACCTGCTGCTGTACTTCGGCTGGGAGGGCGTGGGTCTCGCCTCGTACCTCCTGATCGGCTTCTGGCAGCACAAGCCCAGCGCGGCCACCGCCGCGAAGAAGGCCTTCATCGTCAACCGTGTGGGTGACATCGGCCTCTCGATCGCGATCATGCTGATGTTCACCACGTTCGGGACCTTCGCCTTCGGGCCGGTCTTCAGCGCGGTGGGCGACGCGGGCGAGGGCAAGCTGACGGCCATCGGCCTGATGCTGCTGCTCGCGGCCTGCGGCAAGTCGGCCCAGGTGCCGCTCCAGTCCTGGCTCGGCGACGCGATGGAGGGCCCGACCCCGGTCTCCGCCCTCATCCACGCGGCGACGATGGTCACCGCCGGCGTCTACCTGATCGTCCGCTCGGGCGCGATCTTCAACGGGGCGCCGGACGCACAGCTGGTGGTCACCGTCGTGGGCGCCGTCACGCTGCTCTTCGGTGCGATCGTCGGTTGCGCGAAGGACGACATCAAGAAGGCCCTCGCCGGGTCGACGATGTCGCAGATCGGCTACATGATCCTGGCGGCCGGCCTCGGACCCATCGGCTACGTCTTCGCGATCATGCACCTGGTGACGCACGGCTTCTTCAAGGCGGGCCTCTTCCTCGGCGCCGGTTCCGTGATGCACGGGATGAACGACGAGGTCGACATGCGCAAGTACGGCGGCCTGCGGACGTACATGCCGGTCACCTTCGTGACCTTCGGCCTGGGGTACCTGGCCATCATCGGCTTCCCGGGACTGTCCGGGTTCTTCTCCAAGGACCTGATCATCGAGGCCGCCTTCGCGAAGGGCGGTACCGAGGGCTGGATCCTCGGCGGCGTGACCCTCCTCGGCGCGGCGATCACCGCCTTCTACATGACCCGCGTCATGCTCCTCACCTTCTTCGGCGAGAAGCGCTGGCAGCCGGCGCCGGACGCGGACACCGCGCCCAGCGCCGAGCCCGCCGCCGAACACCGGGCCGGGGAGATGCCGCACCCGCACGAGTCCCCGAAGTCCATGACCGTCCCGATGATCGTCCTGGCCTTCGGGTCGGTCTTCGCGGGCGGCATCTTCGCGATCGGCGACCGGTTCGTGAAATGGCTGGAGCCCGTCACCGGGTACGAGCACGGCGATCCGCCGGTGAGTGCCATGACGGTGACCGCGGCCACCATGGTCGTCCTCGTCGTCGGCGTGGCCGTCGCCTGGGCGATGTACGGCAGGAAGCCCGTCCCGGTGGTCGCCCCGCGCGGCTCGCTCCTCACCCGGGCGGCCCGACGGGACCTGTACCAGGACGACTTCAACCACGTGGTCCTGGTGCGCGGCGGGGAGCACCTGACCCGCTCCCTCGTCTACGTCGACCACAGCCTGGTCGACGGCGTGGTCAACGGGACGGCCGCCGGAGTCGGCGGGCTGTCGGGCCGGCTGCGCAAGCTGCAGAACGGCTACGTCCGCAGCTACGCGGTCTCGATGTTCGGGGGCACGGCGGTCCTGATCGCCGTGACCCTGCTGATGAGGGCGGTGTGAGATGAGTTTCCCGCTTCTGACGGTGACGGCCGCGGTCCCCGCGGTCGGTGCGGTCCTGACGGCGGCCGTCCCGGCCGCCCGCCGGACCGCCGCCAAATGGCTCGCCCTGTTGTTCTCGCTGGCGACCCTGGCCCTGGCCGTGCTCGTCGCGGTCCGCTTCGATCCCGGTGGCGACCGCTACCAGCTCACCGAATCCCACTCCTGGATCCCCGACTTCGGAGTCCGCTACGAACTGGGCGTCGACGGGATCGGGGTGGTGCTCATCGCGCTCACCGCGCTGCTGATCCCCTTCGTCATCGGCGCCGGCTGGAACGACGCCGACCCGCTGGAGGCCGAAGCGGCCGACAGCAGCTTCGCCGCGGGCTCCCGCTGGCGGCCGACCCAGGGCTTCTTCGCCCTGATCCTGCTGGTCGAGGCGATGGTGGTGATCTCCTTCGAGGCCACCGACGTCTTCCTCTTCTACATCTTCTTCGAAGCCATGCTCATCCCGATGTACTTCCTCATCGGCGGCTTCGGAGACCGGGCCCACTCCGGGTCCGGGGAGAACGCGGCCGCGCAGCGCTCGTACGCGGCGGTCAAGTTCCTCCTCTACAACCTGGTCGGCGGCCTGATCATGCTGGCCGCCGTCATCGGGCTGTACGTGGTCGCCGGGAACTTCTCGCTCCAGGAGATCGCCGCCGCCCGCGCCGCGGGCACGCTCGACATGGCGACCAACACCGAGCGGCTGCTCTTCCTCGGCTTCTTCTTCGCCTTCGCGGTGAAGGCCCCGCTGTGGCCGCTGCACACCTGGCTGCCGAACGCGATGGGCGAGGCCACGGCCCCGGTCGCCGTCCTGATCACCGCGGTCGTCGACAAGGTCGGCACCTTCGCGATGCTCCGCTTCTGCCTCGGGCTCTTCCCCGAAGCCAGCAAGTGGGCGACGCCGGTGATCCTCGTACTGGCCCTGATCAGCATCGTCTACGGCGCGCTGGTCGCGGTCGGGCAGCGGGACATCAAGCGGCTGGTCGCCTACGCCTCGATCTCGCACTTCGGGTTCATCATCCTGGGCATCTTCGCGATGACCTCCCAGGGCCAGACGGGCGCGACGCTGTACATGGTCAACCACGGCCTCTCCACGGCGGCGCTCATGCTGGTCGCCGGCTTCCTGATCTCGCGGCGCGGCTCGCGGCTCATCGCCGACTTCGGCGGCGTCCAGAAGGTGGCCCCCGTCCTGGCCGGCACCTTCCTGATCGGCGGCCTCGCCACCCTCTCGCTGCCGGGGCTCGCCCCGTTCGTCAGCGAGTTCCTGGTCCTGGTCGGCACGTTCACCCGGTACCCGGTCGTCGGCATCATCGCGACCTTCGGCATCGTGCTGGCCGCGCTCTACACGCTGGTCCTCTACCAGCGCACCATGACCGGCCCCCTGAAGGAGGAGGTCCGCACCCTGCCGGACCTGCACCTGCGGGAGCTGCTGGTGGTCGCCCCGCTGATCGCGCTGCTGATCGGACTGGGCGTCTACCCCAAGGTGCTCACCGACATCGTCAACCCGGCGGTGGAGCACACCATGTCGGACGTGAAGCAGACGGACCCGAAGCCCGACGTGGCCGTCGAGGCCGAGCACGCCCTGAAGGGGGAGGCGGCGAAGTGAGCACCATGACTGCTGCCCAGAGCAAGCTGGCGACACTGGCGGCCGCGGCGCCGATCGACAAGATCCCGGCGCCGCACATCGAGTACGCCCAGCTCTCGCCCACCCTCATCGTGCTGGGCGCGGCGATCCTCGGAATCCTCGTAGAGGCCTTCGTACCGCGCAAGTCCCGCTACTACGTCCAGGTGTTCCTCGCCGTCGCCGCACTGGCCTGTGCCTTCGCGGCGGTCGTCGGGCTCGCCGCCGGCGGGTACGGAAGCACCAAGGCGCACGTCGCGGCGATGGGCGCCGTGGCCGTCGACGGCCCGGCCCTGTTCCTCCAGGGCACCATCCTGCTGGCCTCGATCGTCGCGGTCTTCACCTTCGCGGAACGACGCCTGGACCCGGCCGCCCACGGCAACCGGGTCGACTCCTTCGCCGCGCAGGCGGCGTCCGTTCCGGGCAGCGAGAGCGAGAAGGCGGCCGTCAAGGCGGGCTTCACCACCACCGAGGTCTTCCCGCTCGCTCTGTTCGCGATCTCCGGGATGCTGATCTTCCCCGCGGCCGACGACCTGCTGACGCTGTTCGTGGCCCTGGAGGTCTTCTCCCTCCCGCTGTACCTGCTCTGCGCCGTCGCCCGCCGCCAGCGGCTGCTGTCGCAGGAGGCCGCCGTCAAGTACTTCCTGCTCGGCGCCTTCTCCTCCGCCTTCCTCCTCTTCGGCATCGCGCTCGTCTACGGGTACGCGGGCTCCGTCTCGTATGCGGTGATCGCGGACGTCGTCGACGGCACCGTGGCGAACGTGGACCCCGCGCTCGCCACGACCATGGGCAACGACGCACTGCTGCTCATCGGCGGTGCGCTGATCCTCATGGGCCTGCTCTTCAAGGTCGGCGCGGTCCCCTTCCACATGTGGACCCCGGACGTCTACCAGGGCGCCCCGACGCCGGTCACCGGTTTCATGGCGGCGGCGACGAAGGTCGCCGCGTTCGGCGCCCTGCTGCGCCTGCTCTACGTGGTGCTGCCGGGCCTGCGGTGGGACTGGCGGCCGGTGATGTGGGCGGTCGCGATCGTCACGATGCTGGCGGGCGCGATCATCGCCGTGACCCAGACCGACGTGAAGCGGCTCCTCGCCTACTCCTCGATCGCGCACGCGGGCTTCATCCTGGCCGGTGTGATCGCGACCTCGCCGGAGGGCGTCAGGTCCGTCCTCTTCTACCTGGCCGCGTACTCCTTCGTGACGATCGGCGCCTTCGCGGTGGTCACCCTGGTCCGCGACGCGGGCGGCGAGGCGACGCACCTGTCCAAGTGGGCCGGGCTGGGACGCCGTTCGCCGCTGACGGCGGCGGTCTTCGCGGTGTTCCTGCTGGCGTTCGCGGGCATCCCGCTGACGTCCGGTTTCTCCGGCAAGTTCGCCGTGTTCCAGGCGGCGGCGGAGGGCGGCGCGGGAGTGCTGGTCGTGGTCGGTGTCCTGTCGTCCGCGATCGCCGCGTTCTTCTACATCCGGGTCATCGTCCTGATGTTCTTCAGCGAGCCGAAGGCGGACGGCCCGACGGTGGCCGTGCCCTCCCCGCTGACGATGACGACGATCGCGGTGGGCGTAGCGGTGACGCTGGTCCTGGGTGTGGCCCCGCAGTACTTCCTGGACCTGGCGGGTCAGGCGAGCACGTTCGTGCGCTGAGCCATCGGGTCACCTGACAGGGCCCGGCCCCCGAAAGGGGGCCGGGCCCTGTCGTGCAGGGGGGACTGGTCCAGGGGGACTACTCGGGACGTCGCCGCTTCGGGGTGATCTCGGTGAGGTCCAGGTCGACCGGGAAGGGGACGGAGACCTTCAGACGGTCGTGGAAGATGCCGGTGCTCGTGTACGCGCCGGTGGCGGGCTCGCGTTCGAAGACGTAGACGACGGCCCGGCCGTCCTTGTTCTCGACGCGCCAGAAGTGCGTGATCCCGGCCCGGGCGTACTTGAGCGGCTTCGCTTCGCGGTCTCGGTCGATCGATTCCGGGGACACGACCTCGATGGCCAGCAGGACCGACCCGGCCGGGAACCGGGTCTGGTTCCCATCGTCGACGACGTCCTCGTCGACCACGATCACATCAGGTTCGGGGCGGTTGTGCCGATCGATGTCGATGGTGAACTCGCGGACGACTTCCAGACCTGGAGGGGCCAGCGACTGGAGCTGCCATTCGAAGAAGCTGACCGCGCGCGAATGGAAGAGGGTCTGCGGACTCACGAAGACGAGGCTCCCGTCGATCAGCTCCGTGTGCGGAGGCAGATTCGGAAGCGTGTCCAGGTCGTCGGCAGTCCAGCCGCCCGGCGGCGGGATCGGCCAGCGGTGTTCCGGGTTCATCAGTGCTCCCATGAGCCGGATTCTCGCGATTCCGTCCAGCGTATCGCCGGGGATCGGACCGCGAGCGTCCGGACGTGTGAACGGGGGCGCCGTGTTGACCCGCGGGTCAGTGCGGGTGGGCTGCGGAGGTGGAGCCCTTGGGGCAGGTCAGGGCCGTGTTCCAGTTGTGGAAGCGGCCGGCCGGGTTGTCCTTGTAGGCCCACAGGTGGAGGTCGTAGTGCTTCGGCATGCCCGCCCAGTGGCCGGGCATCGGCCCGTCGAACGGTAGTCCGAACATGCTCGGCCGGTCGTCGGTGGTCTTCAGGTCCTGGTCCCGGTCGGTGGACATCCACTCCACGGTCTGGAGCTTGCGGCGGCCGTGCCGGTCCTTCTCGGTGCTGTAGAGGAGGGCGGTCGGCCTGCTGGGGTCGAGGGAACCCCAGTAGGCCTCCTTGACGTAGTGGTAGCCCATGGCGCCCGCCCCGAACGGGTTGGTCATGCACGCCTGGCCGTGCGGTACGTACCCGTCCTTGAGGGCCTCCCGCTCGTCCGCGTACTTGGCGGTCACCGCCATCGCCGTGGCCATGTCGCGCATCGCCTGCCGATTGCGCGGGTCGGGCGCCGGACCGTCCACCGCCTGGGCGGAGGGCACCGCGGCCAGGGCGAGGGACACGGCGGCCGCGCAGGTCAGGGCGGTCTTCAGGTGACGGGCGGTCATGGGACTCCTCGCGGTGGGGGTGCGGGATACGGGGCCACGGGCCTCGCAGGTTCCGTCCGTCCACCCTGTCCGCCCGCGCCGCCCACCGCACGCGGGCGGCGCCCAATGGGGGAGCGGCCCCGTCCCCCGCCCGCCGGCTAGCGGGAGCCCACGATGCGGCCGGAGACCTCGCCGAGGCCCACGCGGGTGTCGTCGGCGCCCGGTGCCCACGCGGTCAGGGTGACGACGTCCCCGTCCTCCAGGAACGTGCGCTTGCCGTCGGCGAGCTCGATCGCGTCACGGCCGTTCCAGGTGAGCTCCAGCAGCGAGCCGCGCTGGCCGGCCTCCGGACCGCTGACGGTGCCCGAGCCGTAGACGTCGCCGGTGCGCAGCGAGGCACCGTTGATGGTCATGTGCGCGAGCTGCTGGGCGGCGGTCCAGTACATCGACGCGAACGGAGGCCGGGCCACCTCCTGCCCGTTGATGGCGACGGTGATGCGCAGGTCGAAGCCGCCGGGGCGCTCCGCGCCGGAGTCGTCGAGGTAGGGCAGCAGCGGGAAGTCGCGGGCGGGCGGCTCGACGCGGGCCGCGTCCAGGGCCTCCAGCGGGGTGACCCAGGCGGAGACGGAGGTGGCGAAGGACTTGCCGAGGAACGGTCCGAGCGGCACGTACTCCCAGGCCTGGACGTCGCGCGCGGACCAGTCGTTGAGCAGGAACAGGCCGAAGACGTGGTCCTCGAACTCGCCCAGCGGCACCGGGCGGCCCATCTCGGAGGGCGTGCCGACGACGAAGCCGACCTCGGCCTCGATGTCGAGCTTCACGGACGGTCCGAAGACGGGCGCCGGGTCGGAGGGCGCCTTGCGCTGCCCGCTGGGCCGCACGACGTCGGTGCCGGAGACCACGATGGTGCCGGAGCGGCCGTGGTAACCGATGGGCAGGTGCTTCCAGTTGGGGGTCAGGGCGTCGCCGTCGGGGCGGAAGATCCTGCCGACGTTGGTCGCGTGGTGCTCGCTCGCGTAGAAGTCGACGTAGTCGGCGACCTCGTACGGGAGGTGCAGCACCGCCTCGTCCAGCGGCAGCAGGTGCGGTTCCACGGCGGGCCGGTGGCCGGGGTCGGTGACCCAGGCGGTCAGCGCGCGGCGCACGTCGTGCCAGGCGGTACGGCCCGCGGCGAGCAGCGGGTTGAGGGAGGGGTGCCCGAGCAGCCCGGCGTACGGGGACCCGAGCGCGGCCGCGGCCGCCCCGGCGTCGAGGACGTACCCGCCGATGCGGACGCCGATGCGGCGGCGGGCCTCACCGGCGGTGGAGAACACCCCGTAGGGGAGGTTGTGCGGCCCGAACGGGTCGCCCTCGGGGAGGTCGAGGGGGCTCTGCTGGGGCATGGGGTGCTGCCTCGCTTTCGACGCGGTCCGGGGGTGTCCCGGGAGCTGGTTGACACGTTACGGGGCTGGTGGGGCGTGCGGGAGGCCGGATTCGGGCTCTATTTGTAGGACTTGTCCGAAGGGGTCCGTATCCTTGACCCGTGACTTCCGCCCTCCCCTACGCGCTCGTGGCCACCGACCTGGACGGGACTCTGCTGCGTGCCGGAGACACCGTCTCGGACCGCTCCTACGCCGCTCTCGCCGCCGCCCGCGCCGCCGGCGCCCGGCACATCATCGTGACAGGCCGCCCCGTCCCGCAGGTCCGCCACGTCCTGGACCGCCTCGGATACACGGGGCTCGCGGTGTGCGGCCAGGGCGCGCAGGTCTACGACGCGGCGGCCGGGCTGCTGCTGCATTCCGTGGCCATGGACCGGGAGTTGGCCGAGGTCGCCCTCGGCAAGATCGAGGCGGAGATCGGCGAGGTCTACGCGGCGGTCAACCAGGAGGGCCTGGACGCGGAGATGCTGATAGGGCCGGGCTACCGGATGTGGCACCCGCACCTGCCGACGGTGCCGGTGGCCCGGCGCTGCGACCTCTGGGCCTCCCCGATCAACAAGGTGCTGCTCCAGCACTCCCGCCTCTCGGACGACGAGCTGACGGAGGTGGCCCGGTCCGTCGTCGGCGACCTGGTGAACGTCACCATGGCCGGGGAGCACACGGTCGAACTCCAGCCGCCGGGCATCGACAAGGCGAGCGGCCTGGCGGTGGCGGCGGAGCTCCTGGACGTCACCGGGTCGTCGACGATCGCTTTCGGCGACATGCCGAACGACGTCCCGATGTTCGCGTGGTCGGCGCACGGGGTGGCGATGGCGGACGCCCACGGCGAACTCCTCGCCGTGGCCGACGAGGTCACCCTCTCGAACGAGGCGGACGGCATCGCGGTGGTCCTGGAGCGGCTGTACGGCTAGGAGCCGTCCGGCCGATCATGTGACGACCGCGCGCCCGCTCGTCAAGCCGAGTCCGGAGTCGAAAAAAGCGGGTGCGGGTCGCTGGCCCCAGAGTGTTTCCTCACGTCATGCACACGACGAGACCGGTGCGTCTCCACCCTTGGGCGGACCGCGACCTCTGGCTGCTCCGGCGGCGCAATACCTCGGACATGACGGCTCACCTCGGCGGCCCCGAACCTGATACCGCGCTCCTCGCCCGCCATCGCCGCTGGACAGCCATGAGCGCGAACGCCGCGCACGAGGGCCGGGTGTTCCGCGTGGAATCCCCGCCGGGGGACACCGTGGGCACGGTCTCCTTCACACCGAAGGAGTACGAGGGAAACCCGGTCTTCGAAGTGGGCTGGGGCGTCCTCCCTGAGTACCAGCGCCAAGGCTGGGCGTCGGCCTCCGTCCGAGCCCTCCTCGACCACCTGGCCGCCCTTCCCTCGGCGCACCGCCGGCCGGCGGTCCACGCCTTTCCCCGGGTGGCGAACTCAGCCTCGAACGCGGTCTGCCGCGCGGTGGGCTTCACCCTCATCGCCCAAACGGTGCACGAATACCCCCCGGGCCAGCACCACGTCAGCAACAACTGGCGCTTCACCCTCCCGTGAAGCCCCGAAGCGACCTCGGGCGGCCGGCCTCCAGGAGCGCGGGCAGGAGGCCGGGCCCGCCCGGAAAAGAGCTGCGAGCCGCTGTCGATCCGGGCACGTCCCGTTCGACATCCTGATGTGGGGCACCGCGCCACACGAGGATGCGACAGGACCTGACGAGGAACCACATGGACCAGCTACTGAGAGTCATGAACTTCTGCGTCTCGCGTGACGGAATCGGTGCCGGGGAGCACCAGAGCCTCGAGCAACCGTTCGGACACGTCGACCCCGGGAGGCTGTTCTCCTGGGCGGGCGCCACGGCGAGCTGGCCCATGCGCACCGACCCGGGAGGCAGCCGGGGCCTCGACGACTACTTCACGCGGGACTTCGCCCGGAACATCGGCGCCGAGATTATGGGCCGCAACAAGTTCGGCCCCCAGCGCGGGCCCTGGCACGACCACGACTGGCAGGGCTGGTGGGGCGACGAGCCCCCGTTCCACACCCCGGTCTTCGTCATGACCCACCACCCGCGTCCTTCGATCACGCTCTCCGACACCACCTTCCACTTCGTCGGCGGCGAGCCGGTCGCGGTCCTCGAACGGGCGCGGGAGGCGGCCCGGGGCAAGGACGTACGCCTGGGCGGCGGGGTCACCACCGTCCGGCAGTTCCTCGACGCCGACCTCGTGGACACCCTGCACGTAGTGGTCTCGCCCCTGGAACTCGGGTCCGGACTCCGCCTCTGGGACTCGCCCGACGAGCTGCTCGACCGGTTCCACCTCGAGGTCGTGCCCAGCGCGAGCGGCGTCGCGCACCACCTGTTCTGGCGGAGGTGACCGGGGGCGCGGACGCGGGCCGACGCCCCGGGCCCCGGGTGGCGCCGCGGGCCCCGGGTGGCGCCGCGGGCCCCGGGCGCGCCGCCCGGGGGCCCGGCCCCCTAACTCGCCGTACGCGGCAGCCGGCGCTCCCACGTGCGGTGGAAGAGCACCTCGCCGCCCTCCCGGCACACCACCTCGTTCGACGTCAGGAACCCGCCCTCGTCGCACGAGATCTCCGACCGCGTCACCACCGACACGTCCCACCCCAGGTCCGGCCGGTGCAACCGCACGGTCCAGTCCGAGCGGGTCCGCGCCGACAGCGGGTCCGCCTCCTGGATCTCGTACACCTCCCTCGCCTCCTCGCTGAACTCCAGCCCGTCGGGATACACCCGCGTGCCCCCGTACCGCGGGTCGACCTCCAGCCGCCACACGCCCCGCGCCACGTCCCGTACGACGAGCCGTTCCGGCCCCGGCCCGTCCAGCGTCTCCGGGTAGGACACGCCCAGCGGCTCGGCCTGTTCGGGAGCCTCGAACAGGATCGGCTCGCCGTCGGGGGCGCGGGAGGGGTCCCGCACCGGAAGCTCCACCGCGCTCCCCGCCGGGTCCAGCGTCCAGCCCGCCTCCGAGCCGGCCCGCGGCCAGATCCACGGCCAGTAGGCCGAGGACAGGGCGAGGCGGATCCGGTGGCCCGGCGGGAAGGAGTGCCCGATGCCGTTCAGCTCGAAGGCCACGTCCTCGTACGAGCCCACCGGCCACGGCACGGCCTTGTCACGCCCCTGGCGCGCCGAGAGGTTCAGCGCGCCCCGCGTCACGAGCGTCGAGGACCCGTCCGGAGCGACGTCGCACAGCCGCGCCACGACCTGCCCGTACGGCACGTCCATCCGGATGCGCAGCCGCACCACGGGCCGGCCGAGGATCTCCACCGGGCCGGAGCCCTCCCCGACGGGGAACTCGAAGCACGCGGACTTCGCGTCCTCCTCGCGCTGGTCCGGCGGCAGGTCGGCGTCGTTGCCGAAGGGGAAGAAGCGGCCCGCGTCCAGGCCCGTGTGCTGCGGGGAGGCCACGACCACCGGGGCGCCCTGGAAGGCGTACGTGACCGGATCCACGTTCGGCGAGGGCCAGGACGGTTCGCCGGCCCACCGGCCCGGCAGCACCTCGTAGGTGGTCGCCGGCGGGTGCGAACCGGAGATCCACGACCGCAGCAGCGGCTCCCGCATCACGCCGTTGTCCGCTCCCTTGAGCCAGTGGTCCCACCAGCGCAGGGTCTCCTGGAGGAAGCCGATGGCGGGCCCCGGCGGCAGCCCCCGGTCGGGGTACTGGTGCGACCACGGGCCGATCAGGCCGCGCACCCGGTCGGCGGGGAGCGCGGACACCAGCCGCAGCACGGTGTCCCGGTACGGGTCGTGCCAGCCGCCGACGGCGAGGACGGCCGCGCCGATCGCGCCGTAGTCCTCGCACACGGACCCGTGGCGCCAGTAGGCGTCGCGGGTCTGGTGGGAGAGCCAGGTGTGGATCAGGGGTTCGACCGCGCCGAGGCGCGAGAGCCAGAGCTCGCGCCAGCCGTCGCCCGCGTAGAGCGGGTCCGGCGGGCGGGCGACGAAGGCGAGCATGGTCGCCGCCCACGCGTGCATGTCCACGGCGAGCAGCGAGCCGCCCATGTAGTGCACGTCGTTGTCGTACCGGTCGTCCGTGGAGCACACGGTCACGACCGCCTTCAGCGCCTCGGGGGCCAGCGCCGCGATCTGGAGGCTGTTGAAGCCGCCCCAGGAGATCCCGAACATCCCCACGGACCCCGTGCACCAGGGCTGCGCCGCGAGCCACTCCACCACCGCGACGCCGTCCGCGAGTTCCCGGGCGTCGTACTCGTCACCCGGGTCGCCGCCGCTGCATCCGTGGCCGCGCACGTCGACCCGTACGGAGGCGTAGCCGTGGCCGGCGTACCAGGGGTGGCGCTGCCAGTCGCGCGGCGCGGTCCAGTCGGTGAGGCGGTACGGGAGGTACTCCAGCAGCGCCGGGACGGGCTCGTCGGTGACCGGGCGCCAGATGCGGGCGTACAGCTCCGTGCCGTCCCGCATCGGGATCCGGACGTCCTCGTGGGTGGTCCCGTAGGGGAAATCGGTGCGGATGATCATCGAAGCTCTCTCGCCAATCGCCTCGGGGACGGTCAGTGGACGGGGTGCATCGTGCGCTTCAGCCACGGCGCGAGCGCGATCACGGCCAGGCCCACGGCCACCGCGACGGCGCCGTTGACGCCGAAGTAGACGGGGTGGGAGACCTGCCCGTAGAACTTGACCACCTGGGCCTGGATGCCGTTGGCCAGCGCCAGCGAGAGGAACCACAGCGCCATCGTCTGGCTGCCGAAGGCCTTCGGGGCGAGCTTCGTGGTGGCCGACATGCCCGAGGTCTCCAGCAGGACGTCGCCGAGTCCGAGCAGCAGGTACGAGCCGATGATCCACCAGACGGCGATCTGGTAGGTGTCGCCGCTGTGCCCCGAGGTCGGGACGACCATCAGGAGGAAGGACAGGCCGCCCAGGATCACACCGATGGCGATCTTGTTGGAGGCGTGCGGCTGCCGCGGGCCCATCCGGACCCACAGCGCGGCCACGACCGGGGCCAGCAGCACCTCGAACGCGCCGAGCGCGGAGGCGTACCAGCCGGCCGGGAAGGTGAAGCCGAGGATCTCGGTGCGGGCGTTCGTCGAGGCGAGCAGCATCATCGTCGAGTACGCCTGGAAGAGGATGAAGTTGAAGGCGACCGAGGCCAGGAAGAGCACCACGTACGGGCGCAGGCGCCCCCGCTCCTCGGTGGTCACCCGGTCGCTGCGGAACATGACCGCGAAGTAGACGACCGGGGCGATCACCGAGACCAGCGTGAGGAGGTCGACGAACCGGTCCATCGTCAGCCAGCCCAGTACGGCCAGAAGAGTGGCGAGCGCGGCGAAGGCCACGAGCCCGGCGACGATCCTCCACACGGTGGAGCGCATCGCGTCGGGCGCCAGCGCGAACTCGGCGGAGTGCTTGCGCCCGGCCAGGTGACGGCGCCCGGCGACGTACTGGACGAGACCCGCGGTCATGCCGACGGCGGCGGCCGAGAAGCCCCAGTGCCAGCCCTCGTTCTCGCCGAGCCAGGCGGTGATCAGCGGGCCGGCGAAGGCGCCGATGTTGATGCCCATGTAGTAGAGCGCGAAGCCGGCGTCGCGCCGCTGGTCGTCCGTCCGGTACAGCTTGCCGACCATGCTGGCCACGTTCGGCTTGAGCAGTCCGGTGCCGGCGCTGATCAGGCCCAGGCCCACCCAGGTCATGGCGGCGGTGGGCACGGCCATGGCGTAATGGCCGCAGGCGATCAGGATGCCGCCCCACAGCACGGCGCGGTACGAACCGAGGATCCGGTCGGCGAGCCACCCGCCGGCGACGGAGACGAGGTAGACCATGGTTCCGTAGGCCGCCGAGACCGAGGCCGCGGTGCCCGGGTCCATCCCCAGTCCGCCGTTGGCCACCGAGTCCGCGAAATAGAGGACGAGGATGGCCTGCATGCCCAGGAACGAGAAGCGCTCCCAGACCTCCAGCCCGGAGAGCGTGGCGAGCCCGCGGGGGTGTCCGAGGAAGGCGTGGTCGTCGCCGGGCGGCGGCTGGTCTGCCTCCGGATCCGAGGGCTCGTCGATACCGGTCGAAATTCTGGACAAAACGTATTCTCCGATTGTTTCGGCTTCCACAGAACATACCGGTGCACATCGGGCGGTGCGCGCGTGGTGGGCGCGCGGTGGCCGGACAGGCGCCCTGGGTGATCGAAAACAGACCGGATACGCTGGCTTGAGTGATGGCAGCGACACATCGACAATCCATGTGATCGTCAACGTGATCGTCAGCAGACAGGAGTACCCCTCGTGACCGTCGTCGGGCCGTTCGGACTGAGCGTGCGGGACCAGGCTCTTGAGACCGATGTCCAGGCCGGACTGGCCGCCGTCGAGGCGGGTCTGCTGGAAGCCACCAAGAGCGAAGTCCCCTTCATCACCGAGGCCGCACAGCACCTGGTGCGGGCCGGGGGCAAGCGGTTCCGGCCGCTCCTGGTGATGCTCGCCTCCCGATTCGGCGATCCCTACGCGCCCGGGATCGTGCCCTCCGCCGTCGTCGTGGAGCTCACGCACCTCGCGACGCTCTACCACGACGACGTCATGGACGAGGCGGACGTCCGCCGCGGCGTCGAGAGCGCCAACGCCCGCTGGGGCAACTCCGTGGCCGTCCTGACGGGTGATTTCCTCTTCGCCCGGGCCTCGCACATCCTGGCGGACCTCGGGCCCGAGGCCGTGCGGATCCAGGCCGAGGCCTTCGAGCGCCTGGTGACGGGCCAGATCCTGGAGACGGCCGGTCCGCGCGGCGGCCGCGACCCCGTCGAGCACTACCTGGACGTCATGGCCGGCAAGACCAGCTCGCTGGTCGCCGTCTCCTGCCGCTTCGGCGCGCTCATGTCCGGCGCCGACGACATGGTCGTCGACATCCTCACCCAGTACGGGGAGCGGCTCGGCCTCGCCTTCCAGCTGGCCGACGACGTCCTCGACATCGCCTCGGACTCGCACGAGTCCGGCAAGACCCCGGGCACCGACCTGCGCGAGGGCATCCCCACGCTGCCCGTCCTGCGGCTGCGCGAGATGGCCGCCCGCGACGGCAACCCGGACGACCTGGACCTCGTACGGCTCCTGGACGGCGATCTGACGGACGACGCCCTGCACGCCGAGGCGCTGTCGCGGCTGCGGGTCCACCCCGCCCTGGAGCAGGCCCGCAAGGACACCATCCGCTACGCCCAGGACGCCCGGGCCACGCTGGCCCCGCTGCCCGAGTGCTTCGCGAAGGCGGCCCTGGTGGAGCTGTGCGACGCGGTGGTCCACCGCGCGGGCTGACCGGCACGGGTCTTACCGAAGGCAGAGGCGCGGGCCGGGCATCCCCTACGGGTGGGGGACGTCCGGCCCGCGTCGTGTCATCCCTGGGGCGTACGCGGAGTTGGCTCCCGGGGCTGACGCCCGCAGGCCCTGTTCTTTGGTCAGATAGAGGCACATCCCCACCAGATCGGGTGAGAGTGGCGGCGCGGGGTGGACGTGTACACGCAAGACGGGTAGGTCGCCGCCGTACACACAGAGGTAGGGCAGACAGACATGGCAACGAACGCAAGGACCCGCAAGGCCGCTCGGTACGCCGTACCGGTCGCGGTGTTCGGAGTGGTGGCCGGCACGATCGCGATGGTTCCGGCCTTCGCGAACGCCGGTGGCCCCGACCTGCCGCAGGTCACGGCCCAGCAGCTCATCGAGAAGATCGCGGCCTCGGACGTCGAGCAGCTGTCCGGCAGCGCCAAGATCAGCACGGACCTGGGGCTGCCGTCCCTGCCGGCCGGCCTGCTCGGCGGCTCGGGCGTCACGGGCGGCTCCGCCGACCCGCAGGACAAGCTCACGCAGCTGGCCGCCGGCACGCACACCTTCCGGGTGGCCGCCGACGGACCGGACCGCCAGAAGCTGACCTTCGTCGACGGCAAGGACGAGTACACGCTCGTCCACAACGGCGCCGAGGTCTGGGGATACGACTCCAAGTCGAAGGAGGCCTTCCACGAGAAGGCCCCGGCCGACGCGGGCAAGAACTCCGAGCACAAGGCCGGCGAGCGGTTCGGCGCCGCCCCGCAGGAGATCGCCCGGGAGGTCCTCGAGGCCGCCGGCACGACCACGGACGTCAGCGTCGGCGAGACGGCCCAGGTGGCCGGCCGCAACGCCTACCAGCTGGTCCTCAAGCCGAAGGGTGCCGGTTCCACGGTCGCCTCGGTGAAGATCGCGGTGGACGCCGGGAACGGCGTGCCGCTGCGCGTGCAGGTGCTCTCCACGGACGGCGGCAAGCCGATCGTGGACGCCGGATTCACCAAGGTGGACTTCGCCAAGCCCGCCGCCGACACCTTCGCCTTCACCCCGCCCAAGGACGCCAAGGTGACCGAGGGAGCGGCCGGCGGGCACGGCCCGGGCGCGGACAAGGGCAAGGGCGACCGCGGCGCCGAGGGCAAGGACAAGGGCCTGGGCGCCCTGGGCTCCGTCCCCGGCCTGGACGGACTGGTCGGCGGCGCCGGTGCCGGCAAGGGCGACACGAAGGTCCTCGGCGAGGGCTGGACCTCGATCGCCCGGATCGAGACGGGCTCGGCCAACGGCCTCAAGGGCCTCGAGGGCGCGGCAAAGGACAAGAACGCGCCCGCGCAGGCGCAGCAGTTCCTCGACTCGATCGGGGAGAAGGTCTCCGGCACGTTCGGCGAGGGCCGCGTCATGAAGACCCGCGTGGTCAACGCGCTGATCACGGACGACGGCAAGATCTACGTCGGCGCGGTCACCAAGGACGCGCTCGTGAAGGCGGCCGACGCGAACAAGTAGGCGCCGCCGCGCAGCGGCGGCGGGTGAAGGGTGGGCGGGGACTGTGTCCCCGCCCACCCTTGCGCCGTTCCCGCCCTGGGTACAGCAAGGCCGCTGTACCGTGAAAAGCATGTCGAGACACGTCACCATCCGCCTGGACGAAGAGTTCCACGAGCGCCTCAAGGCGCGCGCGGCGGCGCTGGGGACGACGGTCACCGCGCTGATCACCGAAGTCACCGAACGCGAGCTCGACGAGGACCGGAAGAACTTCCTCTCCGGCATCGACGAGTTCGCCGACCACTGGGCCTACTTCCAGGAGCGGTTCGGCCATTGAAGATCACCATGGAGTGGGCCTGGACCGCTCTGGCCCACCATCTCCCCTCCGATCCCGCCGTGTGGGACCCCTCCGGAGTGGCCGCCGCGGTGGCCCGCCACCAGAACGACCTCGTCCTGGTCCCCGAGCAGCCCGCCCCGGACACCGCGTGGCGGGCCGCCGCGTTCCTGCACACCCTGGCGGTGTGCCCGGCGCTGGAATCGCCGATGAACGAGTTCTACGCCGCCGCCGCGACCCGCTCGTACCTGCGCGTCGCCGGGGCGAAGCCGCTGCCGACGCCGGAGGAGCTCGGCGATCTCGTGGAGGCCGCGAAGCTGGGGCGCGCGGACGTCGCGGCCGTCGCGCAGGAGCTGCGCGCCCGGATGCAGGACCCGCTGCCCGCCTCGCTGCGCGGCGGCACGCAGGAGACGTAGCGGCGCGAGGGCCGCGGCCGTAGCCGTAGCCGGACCGCGACACGTCGGCGGCCGTAGCCCTAGCCGTAGCCGGACCGCGACACGTCGGCGGCCGCCGCCGTAGCCGCGGGTGCGGTACGGCGGCGGTCGCGACGGAGGCCGCGCCCGTGCTGCGGTGATCGTCCTCCTATGCCGGGATCACCTGAGTCAGAAGGTGATCTTCCAGCTGTTGATGTAGCCGACGTCCTGCGCCGCCACGTCCTTGACCTGGAGCTTCCACACCCCGTTGGCCACCTCGCTCGACGCGTTGACCGTGTACGAGGTGACGAGGTTGTCGCCGGAGTCCGAGCTGGAGTTCTTCAGCCGGTACGCCGTCCCGTCCGGGGCGATCAGGTCGACGACCAGGTCACCGCGGTAGGTGTGGACGATGTCCACGTCGACCTTGGTGGTGGCCGGCGCGTTGCCCGTGACGCCCGAGACCGTGATCGGCGAGGTCACCGCGGCGGCGGGGGAGTCCGGGACGGAGACGTCCGCCGTGTTCTCGAAGGACTTGCCCGGGGGGACCGGGGTGGCGGCCCCGAGGTTCCAGATCGCGTAGGCGATGGCGTCGGAGTTGCGGTCCAGGGCGGTGTCGTTGATGTTCGCCGAGGTGTCGCACGAGGCGTGGTAGCAGCGGTCGAAGGCCTGACCGGAGGTGCCGCCCCACTTCTGGGCCTGGGCCGCCGTCTTGGTGTAGTCGGCGCCCGAGAACAGGCCGCCGACCGGGATGCCCGCGCTCTTGAACGGCGCGTGGTCGGAGCGGCCGTCGCCCTCCGTCTCGATCTCGGTGGCGACGCCGATGCCCGCGTAGTAGTTCTTGAAGGTCTGCTCGATGGTCGGGTCGTCGTCGTAGACGAAGTAGCCCGGGTTCGGCGAGCCGATCATGTCGAAGTTCAGGTAGCCGGAGATCTTCGACTTCTCCGCGGCCGGCAGGTTGTTCACGTAGTACTTCGAGCCGATCATGCCCAGCTCCTCCGCGCCCCACCAGCCGAACCGCAGGTGTTTCGTGGGCTGGAGCTGCGCGCGGGAGACGGCCAGGGCGGTCTCCAGGATGGCGGCCGAACCGGACCCGTTGTCGTTGATGCCGGGGCCGGCGTTCACCGAGTCCAGGTGCGAGCCCGACATCAGGACCGAGTTCGGGTCCCCGCCGGGCCAGTCGGCGATCAGGTTGTAGCCCGTCGCACCGCTGGAGGTGAAGGTCTGGAGGGTGGTCGTGAAGCCGGCCGCGTCGAGCTTGGCCTTCACGTAGTCGATCGAGGCCTTGTAGCCGGCCTTGCCGTGGGCGCGGTTGCCGCCGTTGGCGGTGGCTATGGACTGCAGCTGCGTCAGGTGCGCCTTGACGTTGGCGACCGGTATGTCCGGCGGCGTCGGCGCCGCGGCGACCGCGGTGGGCGCGGCGAGCGCGGAGGGGGAGGTGGCGGCGAACAGGCCGGCGACCGCGACGGCGGTCACGGCGGCGAGGCGCCGGGAGACGGACAGGCTCATGTGGGGGCTCCGGGATTCCGTACTGGGGATGTGTGCGGAACGTGCGGTGAAGTACAGGTGAGCGTCGTGCGTCAGTGCGAGCCTGATGTTGAGCGAGAGCATGACAGTCCGTCAAGACCACAATTCGGTCAGGCGCGTTCGGAAAACGGACGGAGCCGGGCGCGGGACCCGGCGCAGGGCCGGGTCACGGGCACACTGGGGGGATGAACGTGAACGAAGTGACCCCTGCGGCCGCCGCCGTGGAGGCCCAGTGGCTGGGCGCACGGCAGGCGTGGGCGCGCACACTGGAGCGGCTCGGTCCCGTGGCCTGGCGTCTGGGCACCGTCGCGGTGCTGGAGGCGGCCTACGAGGACCCGCTCCTGCGGCAGCTGTACCCGTACACGAGCCATTGCCACGTGCACTTCAGCAGCACCACCCGCTTCCCCTACGAGGTGGCGGTCCCCTTCGTCATGCCGCTGGCCGACGGCCGGTTCCGCGTCGTGGCGCGCGATCCCTTCCGGGAGATCGGGGAGGTCGCCACGGCCGGGGAGGCCGTGGCCCTGGTGGTCGCGCACGTACCGCGCGGCCTGCGGCTCGCCACGACGGGCCTGCCGAGGGAAGAGCCGCCGGTGGACGCGTCGCCCGTGGACGTGTGGCGGACGGGCGGACCGCCGAAGGGGCTGGGCCGCAGGAGGGCCGAGCCTCAGGAGGGCTGAGCCGAAGGAGGGCCGGGCCGCGGGTGGTCGGGCCGCCGACGGCCGGGCGCCGTTACGCCGGCTCGCGCGCCGGGGCCTGGGCCGACGCCGCGAGGGGCGCCGGCAGCGGGTCCAGGGCGCCTTCGAGACGTCCGGCGCGGGCCCGGTGCGCGCTGCGCAGGGCGTCCCAGGTGAGGACCGAGAGGGCGGCCCAGACCAGGGAGAAGCCTGCCCAGCGCACGGGCGGCATGGCCTCGTGGAAGTACAGGACGCCGAGCGAGAACTGGAACACCGGGGCGGTGTACTGGAGCAGCCCGAGCGTGGACAGCGGCACCCGGATCGCGGCCGCGCCGAAGCAGACCAGCGGGATCGCGGTGACCAGCCCGGTCGAGGCGAGCAGCGCGGTGTGCCCGGGTCCCTGGGCGGTGAAGGTGGACTGTCCCCGGGCACCGAGCCACAGCAGGTAGCCGAGGGCGGGCAGGAACAGCACCACGGTCTCGGCGGTCAGCGACTCCAGGCCGCCCATGCCGAGCTTCTTCTTGATCAGGCCGTACGTGGCGAAGGAGGAGGCCAGCACGAGCGAGATCCACGGCGGCCGCCCGTAGCCGACGGCGAGCACCAGCACGGCGGAGAGGCCGATGCCGACCGCCGCCCACTGCGAGCGGCGCAGCCGCTCGCCGAGGACCAGCACGCCCAACGCGATGGTGACGAGGGGATTGATGAAGTAGCCGAGGCTCGCCTCGACGACCGCGCCGTTGTTGACGGACCAGATGTACACGCCCCAGTTCACGGTGATCAGGGCGGCGGCGGCCACGAGGAGCGCGAGCTTGCGGGGCCGCCGCAGCAGCTCGCCCATCCAGGCCCAGCGGCGCAGGGCGAGCAGCGCGGCGCCGACCACGGCCAGGGACCACACCATGCGGTGGGCGAGGATCTCGATGGCACCGGACGGCTGGAGGAGCGGCCAGAACAGGGGCACCAGGCCCCACATCCCGTACGCGCCGAATCCGTAGAGCAAACCCGCGCGCTGGTCGTTCTCTGCCTTCACGGGACCTCCAGTGCTCTTCAAGCCAACGTCAAGACGTTAGCGCCGCGCGAGCGAGAAGTCATCACCGTCACAACGAGATGCTCATGACACCTCACGCCCCCGTGGCGGTGTCCGGCGCGTTCGCGCGGCGGCCGCGTCCGTCACGCGGTGGCCAGCGCGCCCGCGATCGCCTCGGACACCGGGGTGGTCGGCCGGCCGATGAGCCGGGCGAGGTCGCCGCTGGTGGACCCCAGGCGGCCGCGCCGGATCGCCGCGTCCACGTCGACGAACACCGCGGCGAAGCCCTCGGGGAGTCCGGCGTCGACCAGGACCGCCTGGTGCGCCTCGGCCGGCAGCTCGGTGTACGCGACCTCGCGCCCCGCCTGGGCCGACAGCTCGGCCGCGTACTCGGCCAGGGTCCACGCCGAGTCCCCGGAGAGCTCGTAGGCCCGGTTCAGGTGTCCTTCGCCGGTCAGCACCACGGCCGCGGCGGCGGCGTAGTCGGCGCGGGCGGCGGAGGCGACGCGGCCCTCGCCGGCGCTCCCCACGAGGGCGCCGTGCTCCAGGTGGGAGGCCAGGTCACGGGTGTAGTTCTCGTGGTACCAGCCGTTGCGCAGGAAGGTGTACGGGAGCCCGGAGTCGAGGATCGCCCGCTCCGTGGCCCGGTGCTCCGCGGCCAGCTCGAAGTCCGCCTCGGGGCCGCCGAGGATCCCGGTGTAGGCGAGCTGGGCCACCCCGGCCCCGACCGCGGCCTTGATCACGGCGGTGTGCTGACCGACCCGGCGTCCGATCTCGTTCCCGGAGATCAGCAGCACCCGGTCGCCCTCCCGGAAGGCGCGGGCCAGGCTCGCGGGGTCGTCGTAGTCCGCGACGCGCAGTTCGACGCCCTGCCCGGCGAGGTCGGCGGCCTTGTCGGCGTCGCGGACGACCGCGGCGATCCGGTCGGCGGGGACGCGGGTCAGCAGGTCGGCGACGACGAGGCGGCCGAGGGCTCCGGTGGCTCCGGTGACGACGATGCTCATGGGGATCTCCTCCGTAGGGGCCCCAGGGGCGGGCCCTTCCTAAGTGCCACCCTACGGTAAGCGCTAACTTTTGGAAAGTAATCAGGTCGGGCCGTGTGTGATCGAGGTGCACGGGCAGCCGGGGCGTGCCCGGACATGCGGAAGCCCGGGCCTCCGAAGAAGGTCCGGGCTCCGTGCACACCTCGGCGACGGCTCAGCCGACGACGGTCCAGGTGTCGTTCCCGCTCAGCAGTGCGCCCAGGTCGCCCTTGCCGCTGCGGTCCACGGCCGTCTCCAGCTGCTCGGCCATGAGCGTGTCGTAGACCGGCCGCGCCACGTCGCGGAACACCCCGATGGGCGTCCGGTCCAGGGTGTCGGCGTCGGCCAGCCGGGACAGCGCGAACGCGTTGGTCGGGGACGCCGAGGAGGCGTCGTGGACCAGGATCCGCGACTCGTTCTCCGCGGTCACGGTCACCACCTCCAGGTCCCCGGTGGCCGCGTTGCGCACGACGCCCTTGGCGTTGTCCACGCCGAAGCGGACCGGCTGCCCCTGCTCCAGCCGGATCACGGCCTCCTGCGCCCGCTCGTGGTCCTTGAGGACCTCGAAGGCCCCGTCGTTGAAGATGTTGCAGTTCTGGTAGATCTCCACCAGCGCCGTGCCCTGGTGGTCGGCGGCCGCGCGCAGCACCTCCGTGAGGTGCTTGCGGTCGGAGTCCACCGTGCGGGCCACGAAGCTGGCTTCCGCGCCGATCGCCAGCGAGACCGGGTTGAAGGGCGCGTCCAGCGATCCCATCGGCGTCGACTTGGTGATCTTGCCGACCTCGGAGGTGGGGGAGTACTGCCCCTTGGTCAGCCCGTAGATCCGGTTGTTGAACAGCAGGATCTTGAGGTTGACGTTGCGCCGCAGGGCGTGGATCAGGTGGTTCCCGCCGATCGACAGCGCGTCGCCGTCACCCGTGACCACCCACACCGACAGGTCGCGCCGCGAGGTGGCCAGGCCGGTGGCGATGGCCGGGGCGCGGCCGTGGATCGAGTGCATCCCGTAGGTGTTCATGTAGTACGGGAAGCGCGAGGAACAGCCGATGCCCGAGACGAAGACGATGTTCTCCTTCGCCAGCCCCAGCTCGGGCATGAAGCCCTGTACGGCCGCGAGCACCGCGTAGTCGCCGCAGCCGGGGCACCAGCGGACCTCCTGGTCCGACTTGAAGTCCTTCATCGACTGCCTGGCGGCGGCCTTGGGCACCAGCGAGAGCAGGGTCCGGGCGTCGGTCAGCTCAGTCATTGACGGCCTCCTCGAGATGCGTGGCGAGCTGCTCGGCCTTGAACGGCATGCCGTTGACCTGGTTGTACGACCGTGCGTCGACCAGGTACTTCGCCCTCAGGAGGGTCGCGAGCTGCCCGAGGTTCATCTCCGGCACCACTACCTTGTCGTAACGCTTCAGGACCTCGCCCAGATTCCCGGGGAAGGGGTTGAGGTGGCGCAGATGGGCCTGTGCCACGGGGACCCCGGCGAGCCGCAGCCTGCGTACCGCGGCCGTGATCGGCCCGTACGTCGAGCCCCAGCCGATGACCAGGGTGTGCGCGCCGTCCGGGTCGTCGACCTCCAGGTCGGGGACCTCGATGCCGTCGATCTTGGCCTGGCGGGTGCGCACCATGAACTCGTGGTTGGCCGGGTCGTAGGAGATGTTGCCCGTGCCGTCCTGCTTCTCGATGCCGCCGATGCGGTGCTCCAGCCCCGGGGTGCCCGGCACCGCCCAGGGGCGGGCCAGGGTCCGCGCGTCGCGTTTGTACGGCCAGAAGACCTCGGTGCCGTCCGCGAGCACGTGGTTGGGGCCGGAGGCGAACTGGACCGTCAGGTCCGGGAGGTCCGCGACGTCCGGGATCCGCCACGGCTCGGAGCCGTTGGCGAGGTACCCGTCGGAGAGCAGGAACACCGGAGTCCGGTAGGTCAGCGCGATCCGGGCCGCGTCGAGCGCCGCGTCGAAGCAGTCCGCCGGGGTGCGCGGGGCCACGATCGGGACCGGGGCCTCGCCGTTGCGCCCGTACATGGCCTGGAGCAGGTCGGCCTGCTCCGTCTTGGTCGGCAGGCCCGTGGAGGGGCCGCCGCGCTGGATGTCCACGATCAGCAGCGGGAGTTCCAGGGAGACCGCGAGCCCGATCGTCTCGGACTTGAGCGCGACGCCCGGCCCGGAGGTGGTGGTCACGGCGAGCGCGCCGCCGAAGGCCGCGCCCAGGGCCGCGCCGATGCCGGCGATCTCGTCCTCGGCCTGGAACGTGCGCACGCCGAAGTTCTTGTGCCGGCTCAGCTCGTGCAGGATGTCGGAGGCCGGCGTGATCGGGTACGAGCCCAGATAGAGGGGCAGACCGGCCTGCTGCCCCGCCGCGATCAGCCCGTAGGACAGGGCGAGGTTCCCGGAGATGTTGCGGTAGGTGCCCGCCGGGAAGGCGCGGGTGGCCGGGGCCACCTCGTAGGACACGGCGAAGTCCTCGGTCGTCTCGCCGAAGTTCCAGCCGGCCCGGAAGGCGGCCACGTTCGCCTCCGCGATCTGCGGCTTCTTCGCGAACTTCTGCCGCAGGAAGGTCTCGGTGCCCTCGGTCGGCCGGTGGTACATCCAGGACAGCAGGCCCAGCGCGAACATGTTCTTGCTGCGCTCCGCCTCCTTGCGGGGGAGCCCGAAGTCCTTCAGCGCCTCGACGGTGAGGGTGGTCAGCGGCACCCGGTGGATGTTGTAGGCGTCCAGCGAGCCGTCTTCCAGCGGGGAGGTCGCGTAGCCGACCTTCGCCATCGGGCGCTTGGTGAACTCGTCGGTGTTGACGATGATCTCCGCGCCGCGCGGCACGTCCGCGATGTTCGCCTTCAGTGCCGCCGGATTCATCGCCACCAGCACGTTCGGGGCGTCGCCCGGCGTCAGGATGTCGTGATCGGCGAAGTGCAGCTGGAAGCTGGACACCCCGGGCAGGGTGCCGGCGGGCGCCCGGATCTCGGCGGGGAAGTTCGGCAGCGTGGAGAGGTCGTTCCCGAAGGACGCCGTCTCGGAGGTGAAACGGTCGCCCGTGAGCTGCATGCCGTCGCCCGAGTCACCCGCGAAGCGGATGATCACCCGATCGAGACGGCGCACTTCCTTGCCGCCGCCGCCGGGACCTTCGCTGCTCGGACCTTCGCTGTTCGGATCGTCGCTGTTCGGGCCCGGGGGTGTCCGCTGCTCGCCGACGACCGCGCCCTCGGTCCCGTCGGAATGCTCGGCTGGGCTACTGACCTGGCTGGTCACTGAACTGGACCTCCTTCGAGGCGTGAGCACTGCCCAAGGCCAACCCTACGACCGTAGGGACCGCTTCCCCGGGGTACTCAGTTTCTGGACCGCCCTCTCGGCGGTCTGTCCGAATCCGGCCTTACCTGACAGGGTGTCAGTTGATCAAGACCTTAGGTAGGTGAGGACGGCCAGCACACGCCGGTGATCCCCGTCACTCGGCGACAGGCCGAGCTTCATGAAGATGTTGCTGACGTGCTTCTCCACCGCGCCGTCGCTCACCACCAGCTGCTTGGCCACGGCGGAATTGGTCCGGCCCTCGGCCATCAGCCCGAGCACCTCGCGCTCGCGCGGGGTCAGCCCCGCCAGCACGTCCTGCTTGCGGCTGCGCCCGAGCAGCTGCGCCACGACCTCCGGGTCCAGGGCGGTACCGCCCTTGGCCACGCGCACGACGGCGTCCAGGAACTCGCGGACGTCCGCCACCCGGTCCTTGAGGAGGTACCCCACGCCGGTGCTGGAACCGGCCAGGAGTTCGGTGGCGTACTGCTCCTCCACGTACTGGGACAGTACGAGCACGCCTATGCCGGGGTGGTCGCGCCGCAGCTGCACCGCGGCCCGCACGCCCTCGTCGGTGTGCGTCGGCGGCATCCGCACGTCCGCCACCACCACGTCCGGCAGCGCGCCCTCCGCTGCCAGGTCCGCCACGGTCTTGATCAGGGCTTCCGCGTCCCCGACGCCCGCGACGACGTCATGCCCCCGGTCGGTCAGCAACCGGGTCAGACCCTCGCGTAGCAGCACTGAATCCTCGGCGATGACGACCCGCACCCTGTTTTCCACGACTTCGTTGCTCCCACGTCCACTGGTGTCCGTACCCCTGACACAGCCAAGCATCCCAGCCTTCAGCCGGGATCAAGGCGGAGTGGGATCACCGGCCGGCCGCGGAAGCGGTGTTTTCGGGGGTGGAAGGGAGCCCTCTGGTGGGCGGGGCCAAAAGTCAGGACTTTCGGCCCGGCCCCGGAGGAGTGAACGGCGCGGTGCGGGGACGTGCGGGCGCGGCCCCGGGAGGCGCGGAGGCGGGCGCGGACGCCGGACGAAGAGGCGCGGGCGCCGGACGAAAAGGCGCGGGCGCCGGACGAAAAGGCGCGGGCGCCGGACGAAAAGGCGCGGGCGCCGCCCGG
The DNA here is from genome assembly GCF_040611715.1 of Streptomyces sp. NPDC006544. Lineage (NCBI taxonomy): Bacteria > Bacillati > Actinomycetota > Actinomycetes > Kitasatosporales > Streptomycetaceae > Streptomyces > Streptomyces sp. NPDC006544. Next base: position 68,726 of record NZ_JBEXOV010000002.1, read on the forward strand.
GGAGGCGCGGAGGCGGGCGCCGGCAACCGGAGGCCTCAGGCCGTCCGCCACGGCAGCTCGGCGGTCACGGTGGTCCCCTCCCCGACGGCGGAGTCCACGACCAGCACCCCGTCCACGGCGTCGAGCCGCTCGGCCAGCCCGGCCAGCCCCGACCCGGCCGCCGCCCCGGTGGAGGCCCCGCCCCGGCCGTCGTCCGAGACCTGGATCAGCAGCCGGTCGCCGGACTTCCACACGTCCACGGCGGCCGTACGGGCCCGCGCGTGCTTGCTGATGTTCTGCAGCAGCTCCGAGACCGTGAAGTACGCGATCCCCTCGATCGCCGCCGCGGGCCGCGCGGGCAGATCCACCGCCACCCGCACCGGCACGGCGCACCGCGAGGCCACCGAGGACAGGGCGGCGTCCAGCCCCCGGTCGGTCAGTACCGCCGGGTGGATCCCGCGGGCCAGGTCGCGCAGCTCCTGCAGGGCGATCTTCACCTCGCCGTGCGCCTCGTCCACCATCCGGGCCGCCGCCCGCGGGTCCTCGGTCAGCTTCTCCTTCGCGAGCCCCAGGTCCATGGCCAGGGCCACCAGCCGGGCCTGGGCCCCGTCGTGCAGGTCCCGCTCGATGCGCCGCAGGTCGGCGGCGGCCGTGTCGACCACGACCCCCCGGTCCGACTCCAGCTCGCTGACCCGGTGCGCGAGCCGGGAGGGTCCGAGCAGCCCGGAGATCAGCACGCGGTCGACGGTGGTCAGGGCGCGGAAGAGCCACGGAGTGGTGAGGGTGAGGGCGAGCCCCACGACGGACGTCGTCGCGATCGCCAGGGGCGAGTCCAGGTAGAACGTGTAGTTCTCCCCGTTCTGGAAGAGCTGGAGGCCGGGCTGGTCCGTGTAGGCCGGGAACACCCAGAACCACAGCGGGTACAGCAGCATCGACCAGCCGCAGGACCAGAAGACGAGGGCGACGCAGGCGCTGAACACCGCCCACGGGAAGTGCACCACCGAGTAGAGCGCGTGGCGCCAGGCGCTGCCGCTCTTCAGCACCGCCCCCATGGCGGGAAGGATCCCGGGCTTCTTCGCCCCGATCGGACCGGGCTCGGCGATGTCGTGGCGCAGCATCCCGCGGACCCGGGCGCGCTCCAGGCGCCCGAAGCCCCGGCACATCGCGAGCACTCCGGCGAGGACCGGGACGCCGAGGAAGGTGATGAGCAGTCCGGCGCCCAGGCTGACGCCGGTGACGGCGAGCGAGAAGTAGAGGGTGCTGAGCGGGAGGCCGAGCAGCAGGAACCCGAATTCCCGCCACGTGCGCCCCTCGACGGGCGCACGCAGCGCCCTGCCGATCCCGCTGCCGCTCCGCATGCTGCTCTCCATCATCCCGACCCGCCCTTCGTCCACGTTGTCCCCCCACCCTCCCGCCGCGCCCCCCTGCGGAACCATCCGGCGCGTCGGCCTCTGCCGCGGGGGGTTATCCCCCGTACGAGGCCGGCCGGGGCTACGAAGCCCCGCGTCCCCGCCACGGCAGCTCGGCCGTCACCGTGGTCCCGGCCCCGGCGGGGGAGTCCACCACCAGCACGCCGTCCACCGCTCCGAGCCGCTCCCCGAGTCCCGCCAGCCCCGACCCGGCCCGGGCGTCCGCTCCGCCGCGCCCGTCGTCCGACACCCGTATCAGCAGCCGCCTGTCCGACCGCCACACCTCGACCGACGCCCCCCGTGCCTGCGCGCCCGCGTGCTTGCTCACGTTCTGCAGGAGCTCCGACACCACGAAGTACGCGATGCCCTCGATCGCCTCCGCCGGCCGCGCCGGCAGGTCCACCGACACCTTCACGGGAACCAGGCACCGCGAGGCCACCGACGACAGCGCGGCGTCCAGCCCCCGGTCGGTGAGCACCGCCGGGTGGATGCCCCGCGCCAGGTCCCGCAGTTCCTGGAGCGCCAGCTTCACCTCGCCGTGCGCCTCGTCGACCATCGACGCCGCCCCCTCGGGGTCCTCCAGCAGCTTCTCCTTCGCCAGGCCCAGCCCCATGGCCAGCGCCACCAGCCGCGCCTGCGCCCCGTCGTGCAGGTCCCGCTCGATCCGCCGCAGGTCCGCCGCCGCGGTGTCGACTACCACCCCCCGGTCGGACTCCAGCTCCGCGATCCGCCGCTCCAGCTCGTCGGACGGGGACAGCAGGCCCCGTGCCATCGCCCGGTCCACGTTCGCGAGGCCGCGCGCCACCCACGGCAGCACCGGCCACAGCACGAACAGACCGGTCAGTGCCACTCCGAAGGTGAGCACCGCCCACGGGAGCCGCACCAGCTCGAACAGCACGGCCCGCCACGCCACCGGGTCCTTGAGGCTCGCCCACAGCCAGGGGAAGAACCCGCCGGCCCGTCGCGGCCCCGGCATCGGGGTCGGCTCGTCGACCCGTACGCCCAGCAGCAGGCGCGCCCGCGCCCGTTCCAGCCGTCCCAGCTGGCGGGACAGGAACAGGCCGCCCGCGAACAGCGGGAGCCCGATCGCGGTCACCGACAGGCCGCCCGCCATCGACACCATGGCGGCCGTATAAACGAATCCGATGAGGGAAAGGGGGAGATTAGAGAGCAAATAGGCGATTTCCTTCCACGTCACGGTATCGAATGCAGCGCGTACGGGAGGGGGAGTGCCGTCGTCGGGGAGGTGATCGCTCGCGGTCATGCGCCCCACCCTGTCAAGCGCGGGCGACCGGTGCCATGGTGCGGTCAGGCCGAGGTAAACGGGGGATAACCCCACCCCGCCGGGACCAGGCCCTAGACTCCCGTCCGTACCAGATCACCCTGATCATCGACATTGGCCGAGGAACGAGGAACGGACGTGCCCGAACCAACGGTATCGACCGTGTCCGTGCTCGCCGCGGACTACTTCCGGACGTATTCGGTCGTCGGCCTCCTGGCCGTGCTCGGTGTGCTGTTCGTGGCGGTGGCGTTCGGCGCCGGCCGCCTGCTGCGCCCCGTCGTCCCCACCCGCGAGAAGCTGCTGACGTACGAGTGCGGTGTGGACCCGGTCGGCGAGGGCTGGGCGCACACCCAGGTCCGCTACTACGTCTACGCCTTCCTCTACGTCATCTTCGCCGTCGACTCGATCTTCCTCTTCCCGTGGGCGACGGTCTTCGCCGCCGCCGGTTACGGCGCCACGACGCTGGTGGAGATGTTCATCTTCCTCGGCTTCCTGGCCGTCGGGCTGCTCTACGCGTACAAGAAGGGCGTCCTCGAATGGACGTGACACCGGAGCCGCAGCTCCTTCCGGAACCGAAGAAGCTGGGAGTCCTCTCCCGCCTCGCGCCCGAGCCCATGAAGGTGGTCCTCAACTGGGGCCGCCGCTACAGCCTGTGGGTCTTCAACTTCGGTCTCGCCTGCTGCGCGATCGAGTTCATCGCCGCCTCGATGGCCCGGCACGACTTCATCCGGCTCGGCGTCATCCCCTTCGCGCCCGGCCCGCGCCAGGCGGACCTCATGATCGTCTCGGGCACCGTGACGGACAAGATGGCCCCGGCCGTCAAGCGGCTGTACGAGCAGATGCCCGAGCCGAAGTACGTCATCTCCTTCGGCGCCTGCTCCAACTGCGGCGGCCCGTACTGGGACTCGTACGCGGTGACCAAGGGCGTCGACCAGATCATCCCCGTCGACGTCTACGTCCCCGGCTGCCCGCCCCGACCCGAGGCGCTCCTGCAGGGCATCCTCAAGCTCCAGGAGAAGATCGCCCGCGAGTCGCTGGCCGAGCGGTACGCGACCCCGTCGGTCTCCCAGCTCACCAGCGGCCTGGTCGCCGCCCCGCCGGCCCCCGGGACGGACGCGTGAACCTCTACGACTCCCTCCCGGACGCGGCGGGCACGATCTTCGGCGAGGAGGCCGTGGCCTCCTTCGCCTACTCGCTGCTCACCGTCGACGTGCCCACGGCCAGCTGGATCCCCGCGCTCGAGATCGCCCGGGACAAGCTGGGCTGCACCTACTTCGACTGGCTGAGCGCGGTGGACGAGCCGGGCACCGGCTTCCGGGTCTGCGCCCACGTGGTGTCCCTGGAGAACCACCGCGTACGCCGCCTCCTGCTGCGGACCACCGTCCCGCACACGGCTCCCTCCCTGCCCTCGGCGGTCTCGGTCTACGCCGGGACGCAATGGCACGAGCGCGAGACCTTCGAGATGTTCGGCATCGTCTTCACGGACCACCCGAACCTGGTCCCGCTGCTCCTCCCGGAGAACTTCGAGGGCCACCCGCTGCGCAAGGACTTCGTCCTCGCGGCGCGCGTGGCCAAGGCCTGGCCGGGCGCGAAGGAACCGGGCGAGGCCCATGACCCGGACGCGCCCAAGCGCCGCCAGATGCTCCCGCCGGGCGTCCCCGACCCCAACGACTGGGGCCCGATGAAGGGCCAGCTCCCGCCGGCCCCCGCCCGTCCCGCCCGCACCCCGCGCGCGGGTGCCGGCGCCGCGGGCGCCGCGGCCGGGGAGCGCCCGGTCCGGCGCACGCGTCCGGCCGGCGCGGGCCCGGCGGCGGAGCCGACGGGCGCCGCAGACACCCCGGACACCCCGGACACCCCGGACACCCCGGCGCGGCCGCCGCGCCGCAGCCGCTCGGTGTCCGAGGGCTCGGCCAGCCAGGCCGCCGCTGCGCCGGCCCCTGCAACCTCCCCCGCTCCGGCTCCGGCCGCCGCTCCGGCAGCTTCTCCGGCTCCGGCAGCTTCCCCTGCTCCTGCTCCGGCTTCCGCTCCGGCGGACGGCGAAGCCGCGGCGCGACCGCCGCGCCGTACGCGCTCGGCGTCGGACGGCTCAGCGAGCCAGGCCACCGAGCCCGCCCCGGACGCCCCCGAGCGACCGGGCCCCCGGAGCACGGACGCCCCGTGGCACGACCCGAGGCCCGCCTTCGCCGAGCCCCCGCCGGAACCGGCGAAGCCGGCCGAGTCGGGCGAGCCGGCCGAGACGGGCGAGTCGGGCGAGTCGGGCGAGTCGGGCGAGTCTGCGAAGCCCGCCGCACCGGCGAAGCCCGCCGCACCGGCGAAGCCCGCCGCACTGGCGAAGCCCGGCACGTCGGCGGATCCGGCCGCGCCGGCGGCACCGGCAGAGCCTGCCCAGACCACCGACCCCACCACCGACAACGGAGGCACCGCGTGAACGACGTCCTCGACGTCGCCCTGCGGCTGATCGTCGTCTTCGCCGTCTTCCTCGTGCTCCCGCTCGTCATCGGGCAGACCGAGCACAAGGTGATGGCCCACATGCAGGGCCGGCTCGGCCCCATGTACGCCGGTGGCTTCCACGGCTGGGCGCAGCTCGTCGCCGACGGAGTGAAGTTCGCGCAGAAGGAGGACATCGTCCCGGCCGACGCCGACCGACGCGTCTTCCAGCTGGCCCCGGCCGTCGCCCTCCTCCCGTACCTCCTCGTCCTCCTCGCCATCCCGATCGGCCCCGGCGAGGGCGCCGTCGGCCAGGTCATCGACGCGGGGCTCTTTTTCGCGCTCGCCGTGATGGGCATCGGAGTGCTCGGCTCGCTCATGGCCGGCTGGGCCTCCGCGAACAAGTTCTCCCTCCTCGGAGGCCTCCGTACCGCCGCGCAGCTGCTCGCCTACGAGCTGCCCATGCTGCTCGCCGCGGCCTCGGTCGCCATGGCCGCCGGTACGGTCTCGCTCCCCGGCATCGTCGACGCCTTCGAGTGGTGGTGGCTGCCCTGGCAGATCGTCGGCGGGCTGGTCTTCTTCACCGCCGGCCTCGCAGAACTCCAGCGGCCCCCCTTCGACATGCCCGTCGCCGACTCCGAGATCATCTTCGGCGCGTACACCGAGTACACCGGCCTGCGCTTCGCGCTGTTCCTGCTCGCCGAGTACGCCGGCATCGTCGTCCTCTCCGCCCTCACCACCGTCCTGTTCCTCGGCGGCTGGCACGGCCCCTTCGGCGCCGACGGCGCCGGGTGGGTGTGGACCCTCATCAAGATCGCCGCGCTGTCCTTCGTGGTGATCTGGCTCCGCGTGAGCTACCCCCGGCTCCGCGAGGACCAGTTGCAGAAGCTCGCCTGGACCGTACTCATCCCGCTCGCGCTCGCCCAGATCGCGCTCACCGGCATCGTGAAGGTGGCGATCCAGTAAATGCCTCCCATCCCCGGCTCGGGCCTCGCCAAGGGCCTGGCCGTCACGCTGCGCACGATGACGAAGCGCTCGCACACCGCCCAGTACCCCGACGTGCAGCCCGAACTCCCGCCGCGCTCGCGCGGAGTCATCGGCCTGTTCGAGGAGAACTGCACGGTCTGCATGCTGTGCGCGCGCGAGTGCCCCGACTGGTGCATCTACATCGACTCCCACAAGGAGACGATTCCAGCCAGCGCCCCCGGTGGGCGCGAGCGCAGCCGCAACGTCCTCGACCGCTTCGCCATCGACTTCTCCCTCTGCATGTACTGCGGCATCTGCATCGAGGTGTGTCCCTTCGACGCGCTCTTCTGGTCGCCGGAGTTCGAGTACGCGGAGACGGACATCCACGAGCTCACCCACGAGCGCGACAAGCTGCGCGAGTGGATGTGGACCGTCCCGGCCCCGCCCGCCCTGGACCCGGCGGCCGAGGAACCCAAGGAACTCGCCTCCGCCCGCAAGGCCGTGGAGAAGGCCGAGGCGGCCGCCGCCGCTGCCGAGGCCGCCGCCTCCGCGGCCTCCGCGACCCCCGACACCCCGGAAGGAGACGCGTGATCACCGCAGCCGCCCAAGGCAACGGCTTCCTCTCCCCGACCGGCGTCGAGATCACCTTCGTCCTCGTCGGCCTCGCCACGCTCGGCGCGGCGGCCGTCACCGTCACCACCAAGCAGCTCGTGCACGCCGCCCTGTGGCTGGTCGTCGCGCTCGGCGGGGTCGCCGTCGAGTACCTGCTGCTGACCGCCGAGTTCATCGCCTGGGTCCAGGTGCTGATCTACCTCGGCTCCGTGGTCGTCCTCCTCCTCTTCGGACTGATGCTCACCAAGGCGCCCATCGGCCGCTCGCCGGACGCCGACTCCGGCAACCGCCCGGTCGCCCTCGGCGTCGCCGCGGTCGCGGCCGTCGCGCTCGTCTGGGTGGTCGTCGACGCCTTCCGCGCCACCTGGATCGACCTCGACGGCCCCGTCCAGGGCTCCACCCAGGTCACCGGAGAGATCCTCTTCCGGCACTGGGTCCTGCCGTTCGAGGCGCTCTCCGTCCTCCTCCTCGCGGCCCTGATCGGCGCCGTCGTGCTCTCCCGCAAGACCGCCGACGGCGACGGCGACGCCGGGACCGGCGGGAAGACGGCCACGCCGGCCACGCCGGCCACGCCGGCCACGCCGGCCACGCCGGCCACGCCGGCCACGCCGGCCACGCCGGCCACGCCGGCCACGCCGGCCGCTCCGGCCACGACCACCGCGGACAAGAAGGGGCAGCGCTGATGCACCTCGCCTACCCGGCCGTGCTCGCGGCCCTCCTCTTCTGCACGGGCCTGTACGGAGTACTCGCCCGCCGCAACGCCATCCTGGTCCTGATGTCCGTCGAGCTGATGCTCAACGCCGTCAACCTCAACCTGGTGGCCTTCGACGTCTGGTTGCGCGACACCCTGCACGCAGGCCAGGCCCTCACCCTCTTCACCATCGCCATCGCCGCGGCGGAGATCGGCATCGGCCTCGCGATCGTGCTCGTGGTGTACCGCAACCGGGGCACCGCGGACGTCGACCGACTGCGCGACACCGCCGAGGGTCACGAGCCGGACAGCGTGAACAGCGCGACTGGAGCCGCCGCGTGAGCACCCCGACCCTCGCCGTACTCGTCCCCCTCCTGCCGTTCCTCGGCGCGCTCGCGGGACTGCTGCTCGGCCGCACCGCCCCCGGCTTCGTCAGGCCCCTCGCGATCCTGCCGACCGTCGGATCCGCCGTACTGGCCGTGCTCGTCGCCGTCCGCCAGGGCGGCGGCCCGGCGATCGAGACGGCGACCGAGCTGACCCCGACCGGCTCGGTGCCCATCGACCTCTCGCTCTACCTGGACGGCTTCGCCGTGCTGGTGGCCGTCCTGGTCGGCGTCGTCGCCACCTGCGTACAGATCTACTCGACGGCGTACCTGCGCGAGGACCCGCGCTATCCGTCCTACGCCGCCCTGGTCTCCCTGTTCACCTCCGCCATGCTGCTCGTCGTCTACTCCGGCGACCTGATGGTGCTGCTGGTCGGCTGGGAGATCATGGGCATCTGCTCGTACTTCCTGGTCGGCCACTACTGGGAGACCGAGGCGGCCCGCTCCGCGTCCCTCAAGGCCTTCCTCGTCACCAAGCTCGGCGACGTCCCCTTCCTCATCGGCCTGTTCGCCCTCGCGACCGACGCCGATTCCTTCCAGATCACGAAGATCCTCGGGACCGTCGCCGCCGGCGGACTCGACCACCCGACGCTCATCGCGCTGCTCCTGCTGGCCGGAGTCGCGGGCAAGTCCGCGCAGTTCCCGCTCCACACCTGGCTTCCGGACGCCATGGCCGGCCCCACCCCGGTCTCCGCTCTGATCCACGCCGCGACGATGGTCGCCGCCGGCGTCTACTTCGTGGCCCGCCTCCTGCCCGTCTTCGCGGCCTCCCGGGCCGCGCTGGTGGTCATGGCCGTCATGGCGGCCGTCACGATGATCGGCTCGGCCCTGGCCGCCCTGGCCCAGGACGACATCAAGCGGGTGCTGGCCTACTCCACGATCGGCCAGCTCGGCTACATGATCGGGGCCCTGGCCGTCGGCGACCGCGAGGCCGCCGTCTTCCACCTCCTGTCCCACGGCGCCTTCAAGGCCCTCCTGTTCCTCGGAGCCGGCGTGATCATCCACGCCGCCGGTACGAACTCCCTGGCCGCCATGTCCCGTATGGACGGCCTGACCCAGCGCATCCCCGACGCCTTCTGGACGATGACGATCGCGCTGCTCGCACTCGCCGCGATCCCGCCCTTCGCCGGCTTCTTCTCCAAGGAAGCCGTCCTCGTCGCCGCCGAGCACACCGCGACCGGCCACTCCGAGGCCGCGCCGGGCGCGGCAGGCTGGGTGGTCCTCGTCGCCGGCGTGCTGACCGCCCTGCTGACCGCCGCCTACGCCACCCGGCTGTGGCTGATGGCCTTCCGCGGCCGGGGCGCGGCCGCCCCCGACCACGGCAAGGAGCCCCTCGCCATGACCGGCGTGCTGTGGCTGCTGGCGATCCCGACCATCGGCTTCGGCCTGCTGGTCGGCCCGCTCGCCGACTTCTTCGACGGCCGCGAGCTCACCCCGTCGCTGACGACCTCGGTCCTCGGCACCGGCGCGGCCGTCGTCGGCGCGGTCCTCACCTACGCCCTGTGGCAGCGCGCCGAGGCCAAGGCCGCCCTGGCCCCGGCCGGAGCCGCCGGCGCCCCGCACGCGGTGCCCGCGTCCGTCGTCGCCGCCGCATCCGCCGCCGAGAGCCCCGAGGTCGACGAGGTCACCCACGACCACCCCGTCGTCCCGGCCCGCCCCGCCGCCGACCCCGGCCGCGCCCTGCTCGGCCCGCTGCACCGCCACGCCGCCGTCGGCTTCCACCTCGACGCCGTCTACGACCGGGCCTTCGTACGCCCCGTGCGGGCCGCCGCGGCCCTCGTACGCTTCCTCGACCGCGAGGTGGTGGACACCTACGTCCGTGGCGCGGGCCTCGGCCCCCGGCTGCTCGGCGGCCTCGTCCGCCGGTCCCAGACCGGCAACGTGCAGAGCTACCTGAGCGCCCTGCTCGCCGGTGCCGTGGTCCTGGCGATCGCCACCGCCGTCCTCGCCAACGTCAACGCCGGATCGTGAGCCGTGAGTCAGCCGTGATTGATATCAGCCCGTCCGTGATGCAGTTCCTCCTGGCGTTCGTCGTGGCCGGACCGCTCGTCGGCGCCGTCGCGTCCCTCCTGCCGGCCCCGCCCGGACTGAAGGGCAAGAGCCCCGAACAGGCCGTGCTGCGCCACGGCGTGACCGTGACCGGCGTCATCCTCGCCGCGGCGATCGCCCTCGCCACGGGCTTCGACCACGACGCCCCGTCCCGCTTCCAGGCGACGACGGACATCAGCTGGATCCAGGCGCTGAACGTCCGCATCCACCTCGGCATCGACGGCATCTCGCTCCCCCTCCTCCTGATGACCGCGCTGCTGTTCTTCCTCTGCGCGCTCTACAGCTACTTCAAGTTCCCCGCGGGCCCCTCCGCGAAGGGCTTCGTCGCCCTGCTGCTGGTCCTGGAGTCCGGCACCCTCGCCACCTTCGCCGTCCTCGACCTGCTGCTCTTCTTCCTCGCCTTCGAGATGGTCCTCATCCCGATGTACTTCCTCATCGCCCGATGGGGCGGTGCTCAGCGGCAGGCCGCCGCCTGGAAGTTCATCCTCTACACGCTCCTCGGATCCGTCGTCATGCTGCTCGGTCTGCTGCTGATCGGACTGAAGAGCGGCACTTTCGACATGGTGGCACTCGCCTCTGACAACGGCCGCGGACTGTCCCGCACCACCCAGGTCCTGGCCGTCCTCGCCATCGGCACCGGCCTCGCCGTGAAGACCCCGATGTGGCCGCTGCACAGCTGGCTGCCGGACGCCCACACGGCCGCCCCCACCGTCGGATCCGTCCTCCTCGCGGGCGTCCTGCTGAAGATGGGCACCTACGGGTTCGTCCGCATCCTGCTGCCCGCCACCCCCGAGGGCATGGCCACCTTCGCCCCGTACCTGGGCGCCTTCGCCGCCATCGGCATCGTCTACGGGTCCCTGGCCTGCCTGGCGCTCGCCCGCAAGGGCAGCAAGGGCGACCTCAAGCGCCTCATCGCCTACTCCTCCGTCGGCCACATGGGCTTCGTCCTGCTCGGCATCGCGTCCATGACCCCGACCGGAGTCAACGGCGCGCTCTTCGCCAACATCGCCCACGGCCTGATCACCGGCCTCCTCTTCTTCCTGGTCGGCGCGCTGAAGGACCGCTACGACACCGCCGACCTCGACACCCTCGCCGGAGCCACCGGCGCCGCCCTCTACGGCCGCGCCCCCCGCTTCGGCGCGTTCCTCGCCTTCGCCGCCGTCGCCTCCCTCGGCCTGCCCGGCCTGGCCGGATTCTGGGGCGAGATGCTGGCCCTGTTCGGCGCGTTCGCCCCCGCCGAAGGCCTGTCCCGGCCCGCGTTCCTCACCTACATGGCCGTCGGCGCGCTCGGCACCCTGCTCACCGCCGCCTATCTTCTGATCGTCGTACGGCGCGTGTGCATGGGCGACCCGAAGGCCGTGCGCTCCGAAGGCGCCGCCCCGGCGGCCCTCGCGGACATCCAGCACTACGAGTTCGCCGCCTGGACCCCGCTCGTCGCCCTCACCGTCCTCGCGGGCCTGTGGCCCGCGGTCCTCCTCGGCCTCACCGACCCGGCCGTCCAGAAGCTCCTCGCGGGAGGCAACTCATGACGGCCCTTCAGCCCCTCGTCATCACGGCCGCCGACGCCCCCACCCTGGTCCAGTCGGTCGACTGGCTCGCCGTCGCACCCGTGGTCACCGCCGCCGCCGTCGGCCTGATCGTGCTCGTCGCCGACCTCTTCGTACCCGAACACCGCAAGCAGCTGCTCGGCTGGGTCTCCGTGGCCGGACTGGCCGCCGCGACCGCACTGTTGTTTCCCCTGCGCGCCGGCGACCGCAGCACCTTCTGCCTCACCGGGCCGGCCGCGGCCGGGTCCGGCGCGTGCAGCTACACCGCCGACCACTTCGCCCTGGTGGTCCAGTTCCTCGTCCTGGCCGGCGCCCTGGTCACCGCCCTGCTGTCGGTCACCACCGTCCGCGAGACGCGCATCCCGGCCGGCGAGTACTGGTTCCTGCTGCTCTCCTCCGCCGCCGGCGCCGCCCTGCTGCCCGCCTCCCGCGACCTCGCCACCCTGATCGTCGCCCTCGAGGTCGCCTCGCTGCCCGCCTTCGCCCTCGTCGGCATGCGCCGCGGCGACCGGCTCTCCTCCGAGGCCGCCCTCAAGTTCTTCCTCTCCTCCGTCACCGCCACCGCCGTGTCGCTGATGGGCGTCAGCTTCGTCTACGCCACCACCGGCTCCCTGTACCTCGTCCAGGTGGCCCAGGGGCTCGAACACGTCCCCGGGCAGCTCGACACCCTCGCCATGGCCGGCGTCGCGCTCACCCTCGTCGGCTTCGCCTTCAAGACGGCCGCCGTCCCCTTCCACTTCTGGGTCCCCGACACCTACGTCGGCGCGCCCCTGCCCGTCGCCGCGTACCTCTCGGTCATCGGCAAGGCCGTCGGCTTCACCGGCCTCATCCTCGTCACCGTGATCGCCTTCCCCGCGTACCGGGAGGTCTGGGGCCCGGCCCTCGCCGTCCTCGCCGCGCTCACCATGACGCTCGGCAACGCCGCCGCGCTGCGCCAGTCCGCCGACCGCCCGAACGGCGCCGTACGGCTGCTCGCCTGGTCCTCGGTCGGCCAGGCCGGCTACCTGCTGGTCCCGATCGCCGCCGCCGCGTACGCCGGCCGCGACCAGATCGGCGCCACCGTCGCCTACGCCCTCATGTACGCGGCCGTGAACCTCGGCGCCTTCTCCGTGGCCGCCCTGGTGGCCCGTACGAAGCCCCTGCACCGGCTCGCCGACTACCGCGGCCTGTACGCCGAGCGCCCGCTCGCGGCCCTCGCGCTGGCGTTCTTCCTGCTCTGCCTGGCCGGCCTGCCGCCGGGCATCATCGGGCTCTTCGCGAAGGTCACCGTCTTCCGCTCGGCGATCGACGCGGGGCTCGGCTGGCTCGCCGTGGTCATGGCCGTCAACGTCGTCGTCGCGCTGTACTACTACCTGCGCTGGACGGCCCTGCTCTTCCGCACCCCGAAGGGGCAGGGCGCGGGCGAGGCGGCCCAGGAGGGCGCCAGGCCCCGTACGGGGACCCCGTGGCCCATCACCGCGGCCATCGCGCTCACCGCCGCCACCGCGCTGGTGCTCTCCTGCGCCCCGCAGCTGGTCCTGCGCTTCGCGACGGGCAGCCTCTTCGCCCTCTGAGCGGACCCGCCCGGCGTGCGCCCGGCGCACGTCCGGCTTACGCCCGGCTCGGGCCGGCCGGGTCCCCGGCCGGGTCCCCGGCCGGGCCCGCCGTCTGCGCTCGTACCCCGCACGGCCCAGCGCCCGGAGCGGACCCGCGGCCCGCTCCGCCGGGGCGCCGGGCGGGGGCGGCGCGGGAACCCGTGGCGCTCACCTCGCGTTGACCAGGAAGGAAGGGTCCACTGGACCGTAGGCCCTGAGATCCACAGATCCTGGACGGGTCCCCCTGCCGCACCATTTGGAGGGCGTACCGTGCACCGCCGGCACAACGGGCTGAAGACCGCCGTACTCCTCGGCGGCCTCTCGGCCCTCATCATCGTCATCGGAAGCTTCTTCGGCCGGGGCGGCCTGATCGTCGCCGTCCTCATCGCCCTGGGGACGAACGCCTACGCGTACTGGAACAGCGACAAGCTGGCTCTCCGCGCGATGCGCGCCCGCCCCGTCAGCGAGTTCGAGGCCCCCGAGCTCTACCGCATGGTGCGCGAGCTCTCGACGTCCGCGCGCCAGCCCATGCCCCGGCTCTACATCTCGCCCACCGAGGCCCCCAACGCCTTCGCCACCGGACGCAACCCGCGCAACGCCGCCGTCTGCTGCACCGAAGGCATCCTGCGCATCCTCGACGAGCGGGAACTGCGCGGGGTCATCGGCCACGAGCTGAGCCACGTCTACAACCGCGACATCCTCATCTCGTCGGTGGCCGGAGCCCTCGCCTCGGTGATCATGTTCCTGGTCAACTTCGCCTGGCTGATCCCGGTCGGCCGCTCCAACGACGACGAGGGCCCCGGGCTCTTCGGCACGCTGCTGATCATGATCCTGGGCCCGCTGGCCGCGTCCGTGATCCAGCTGGCCATCAGCCGCTCGCGCGAGTACGAGGCGGACGCCTCGGGCGCCCAGCTCACCGGCGACCCGCTCGCCCTCGCGAGCGCTCTGCGCAAGCTGGACGCCGGAACCAAGCAGCTGCCCCTGCCGGCCGAGCCCAGGCTGGAGGCGGCGAGCCACATGATGATCGCCAATCCCTTCCGCCCCGGCGAGGGATTGTCCAAAATGTTTGCCACGCACCCTCCGATGGCCGAGCGCATCGCCCGGCTCGAACAGATGGCAGGTCACAGCCGGTGAAGACCATCCTGAACGTCATTTGGCTCGTGCTCAGCGGAATCTGGCTGTTCCTGGGCTACTGCCTGGCCGGCGTGCTCCTCTGCATCACCGTCATCGGGATCCCCTTCGGCGTGGCCGCCTTCCGGATCGCGGTGTACGCCCTGTGGCCGTTCGGCTACACCACCGTGGAGCGCCACGACGCGGGCGCCGCCTCCTGCGTCGGCAACGTGCTGTGGCTGGTCCTGGCGGGCTGGTGGCTGGCCCTCGGCCACATCGTCACCGGCATCGCGCTGTGCGTCACGATCATCGGCATCCCGTTCGGCATCGCGAACTTCAAGATGGTCCCGCTCTCGCTGCTCCCGCTGGGCCGTGAAATCGTTCCCACGGACGCGCCGTTCGCCTCGCGCTGAGCCCGAAACCGGTTCGTCCACTCGTATTAAAGTTCCGGCTTGCGGACGATGACGCGAACGAGCGGCACGCACAACGGGCAAGGAAGAACCGATGTCGACTGAGCCCTCCACGACCCTCTCGGTCGTCGTGCCGATGTACAACGAGGAGGACGCGCTCCCGGCCCTCGTGGCCAGACTGCGCCCCGCGCTCGACGCCATGGCCGTCGCCTACGAGGTCGTCGCCGTCGACGACGGCAGTGAGGACCGCACCGCGGCGCTCCTCACCGAGTTCCAGGTCGAGTGGCCCGAGCTGCGCGTCGTGCGGCTGCGCGGGAACTCGGGCCACCAGGCCGCCCTCACCGCCGGACTGCACAGCGCCCTCGGCGCGTACGTCGCCAGCATCGACGCCGACCTCCAGGACCCCCCGGAGAAGATCCCGGAGATGCTCGACCTGGCCCGCCGGGACCACCTGGACATCGTCTACGGGGTCCGCGGCGACCGGAGCACCGACACCGGGTTCAAGCGGCGCTCGGCCGGCGCGTACTACTGGCTCGTGCGCCGCCTGGTCGGCAAGCAGGTACCCGCGCAGGCGGGCGACTTCCGGCTGCTGAGCCGGGCGGCCGTCGAGGCGGTCAAGGCCATGCCCGACCAGCACCAGGTGTACCGGCTGCTGGTGCCGTGGCTCGGCTTCCCGAGCGGGCAGGTGACCTACCACCGCGAGGAGCGGGTGGCGGGGGAGACCAAGTACCCGCTGAGCAAGATGATCCGCCTCGGCATCGACAGCGTCATCAACTTCTCCGCCGCGCCCCTGCGCCTGGCGACCTGGCTGGGCGTGGCCAGCTTCTTCGGCTGCCTGCTGATGGTGGCCGCCACCCTGGCGATCTACCTGCGCGGCAAGACCGTGCCCGGCTGGACCTCGCTGTTCATCATGATGCTGTTCCTCGGCGGCGTGCAGCTGATCTGCGTCGGCCTGCTCGGCGAGTACATCGGCCGCATCTACACGGCGGTGCAGCGCCGGCCCACCTTCTTCGTCGGCTACGACTCGGCGCGCGGGACGGGGCACGACCCGGCGCACCGGGCGGAGCGGGGGGCGGAGCCGGACGCGCGGCCGGAGGCCGGTGGGGGCCGGGGTCCGGGACGGACAGGCGACTGAAGGCCCAGGTCAGGGCGATTGTCAGTGGGGGGTGTCACTGTTTGTGCATGAGTGGATTCATGGAGTGTTCGAGAGCTGTCGCCGCAAGCGAGACCACCGAACGGCCCCCGCGGCCGGGCCGCCGGTGCGGAGTCATACCCCGGGCGGCCCGGGTGCCCGGGGCGTGAGCCTTCGGCGCACGCCGTAGGCCGCCGCGCCCAGTGCCAGGACGGCCGCTCCGGTGAGCGCCGAAGCGGGGGGCAGCGCACAGGCCAGCACCACACAGCCGGACAGTCCCGCCACTGCCACGGCCCGGTCCTTGACACCTGAATCGAGTGTCCACGCGGAGGCGTTCGCGATCGCGTAGTACACGAGGACGCCGAAGGAGGAGAAACCGATCGCACCCCGCAGATCGGTGGTGGCGGCGAGCACCGCCACGACCGTCCCCACCGCCAGCTCGGCATGGTGCGGTGCCTGGTGCCGGGGGTGTACGGCGGCCAGCGCGCGCGGGAGATGCCCGTCCCGCGCCATCGCCAGGGTGGTCCGCGACACCCCGAGCGCGAGGGCCAGCAGCGAGCCCAGCGCGGCCACGGCCGCACCCGCCCGGACGACGGGAGTCAGCCCGGGCCACCCCGCGGCCCGCACGGCGTCGGCCAGCGGAGCCGCCGACCGGGCCAGCCCGTCGGAGCCGAGCACCGACAGCGCCGCCACCGCCACCGCGGCGTACACGAGCAGGGCGATCCCCAGGGCCAGGGGCACCGCCCGCGGGATCGTGCGCTCCGGATCACGCACCTCCTCGCCCAGTGTGGTGATCCGGGCGTAGCCCGCGAAGGCGAAGAACAGCAGCCCGGCACCCCGCACCAGGCCCGGGGCGCCCCAGTCCCCGCCGCCGAGCCGGCCGGCGTCGGCCGCACCGCCGGCCAGGCACGCCACGACGACCGCGGCCAGCACGGCCAGCACGGCCGCCACGATCACCCGGGAGATCCGGGCGGACTTGCGCACCCCGCCGTAGCTCGCGGCGGTCAGCGCCACCACCGCTGCCACGGCCACCGCGCGCTGGTGGCCGGGCCACACGTAGGCCCCGACCGTGAGGGCCATCGCCGCGCAGGAGGCGGTCTTGCCGACGACGAAGCCCCAGCCGGCCAGATGCCCCCAGAAGGGCCCGAGCCGCTCGCGCCCGTACACGTAGGTGCCGCCCGAGGACGGGTACCGGGCGGCCAGCCGCGCCGAGGAGTGCGCGTTGCAGCAGGCCACCACGGCGGCGAGCGCGAGCGCCGCGAGGAGCGCCCCGCCGGCCGCGCGCGCCGCCGGGGCGAGCGCGGCGAAGATCCCGGCCCCGACCATCGCGCCGAGCCCGACGACGACCGCGTCGCCGACGCCCAGGGTGCGCTTCAACTCCTCGTTCACCGCTGGAGCGTAACCGCGACAGATGACGCCCTCCCGGCCGGGGAGTGGCGTGCGGGAGCGTTCCCGGCCGTCGAGCGCGGTCAGACAGGCGTGGCCGAGGTGGCGCAGCCCGCTCAGGTCGAGGCGCACGGGGCCGCCGCGCGGCAACGCGTCCAGCTCGTCGAGGAGTTCGGGCAGGCGCAGGAAGCTGGCGTTGCCCACGATCCGCACGTGCAGCTCCTGGCCCGCCCACACCTGCTCGAGATGGACGTGGGAGGTCTCCCCGTCGTGCATCCGGTCCACGGCGGCCGCGCTGAACAGGGTCTCGGCGGAGGCGATCAGCGCGAGCGCGATCACGGTCCCGACGGCCCCCACGGACGCCGGCACCCCGAAGTCCTCCCAGCCGGGCGGGGCCACGGCCTGGAGGACCCCGGTCACCCGGACCCGCTCCACCGGCAACCGCAGCAGCACGGCCGCGGCGGTCGCGGCCGCCACCCCGACGAGCGCCCCCGGCACCAGCCGCAGCCGGTCCGGCATCCGGCGCCAGGCCACCAGCACCGCGACGGTCCCCGCCCCGAGGGCCACGGCGGACCAGTCGGCCCGCCCGCCGGCCGGTCCCAGGCATGCGGAAACCCCTCTGTCGCGGCGCCGGTGAACAGGCCTCGGCGTGGCGGGCGCACTCCCGGTCACCCCAGTCCGCATCGGGAGCGCCGCAGGCGCCTACGCCGTTCACGCCGGGTACGTGCCACCCGCGCCCGCCTCGCGCGATCGCGGCCGGGGACGTGGCGGACAGCCCGGCAGTGGCTGGTTTTGATTGGCCGGTTAGGCTCCGCCTGCTCCCATCGCACCCGCTCGCGGAGGACACCGCGGGCGCTATGAAAGAGGCACCATGGCGTCAGCCGCCGCCGCCCCCTCGGTCCATGAGCGGATACCGGACGAGGTCGCCGCGCTCGCCACCGCCCAGGGACTGGGACTCCACCGCGAATCCTTCCTGCCCCAGCGCCTGGGCGCCTGGCGGATGGCCGGACTGTTCCTGTTCGCGGTCCTGGGCCTCGCGTGCTTCGTCCTGCCCGGCCTGATGTTCGTCTGGCTGCTCGCGCAGAGCCCCAACCTCTCCCGCAAGCAGGCGGCGAAGCGCATCCACCTGTTCGAGGAAGGGCTGGTCGTCGCCGACGGCAGCGGTCCGGTCAGCGCGTTCCGCTGGGACTCCATGACGGTGCTCCAGCAGATCACCGAGCGGTACGCCAACGGCGTCTACGTCGGGACCAGCTACCTCTACACGCTGTTCAGGCAGGACGGTTCCACCGTCAAGCTGACCAACTTCTACGCCGACCCGGAACGCTGGGGCGCGGCCATCCAGCACGAGATCACCCGGGCCCAGCTGCCGGGCGTGATCACCGCGCTGGAGAACGGGGCCACCCTCGGCTTCGGGGACATCTCGATGACCCTCGGAGGCATCGCCACCCCCAAGCGAGGCGGGGCGCACTGGGGCGAGATCCAGAAGGTCGAGGTCAAGAACGGGACCGTCTTCGTGGCGAAGGCGGGCAAGCTGCTGGCGTGGTCGAACACCCCGGTCGCGAAGATCCCCAACTTCTTCCTGTTCCTCAGCGTCGTCGACCGGCTCCGCGACGGCCACCGGCCCGCGGGCCGCTGACGGACGGACCGGGGTCCCGGAAAGCGACGGGGGCACGCCGCCGAGGTGTCCCGGCGACGCGCCCCCGTCGGCCCCCGTCGTCCCCCGCGTGCGCGGGGGCCGGAGGCGCTGATCAGCGGTAGTTGACGAACTGGATCGCGAAGTCCAGGTCTTTGCCCTTGAGGAGGGCCTGGATGGCCTGGAGGTCGTCGCGGCTCTTGGAGCTGACGCGCAGCTCTTCGCCCTGGACCTGGGCCTTGACGGCCTTGGGGCCCTCGTCCCGGATGATCTTCGCGACCTTCTTGGCGTTCTCCTGGGAGATGCCTTCCTCGATCGTGGCGAAGATCTTGTACTCCTTGCCGGACAGTTGCGGCTCCCCGGCGTCGAGCGCCTTGAGAGAGATCCCGCGCTTGACCAGCTTGGTCTCGAAGACGTCGAGGACGGCCTTGACGCGCTCCTCGGAGTTCGCCTCCATGAGGATCTTCTCGCCGGACCAGGCGATGGTGGCGCCGGTGCCCTTGAAGTCGTAACGCTGCGAAAGCTCCTTGGCGGCCTGGTTGAGGGCGTTGTCGACCTCCTGCCGCTCGACCTTCGAGACGATGTCGAAACTGGAGTCGGCCATGTGCTGTGGCTCCTTGAAGTCGGCTGTGACGGCCCCTGGGGGCGCGGCCGGACATCCCCGGCCCGCGCCGTAAAGCCTAGCCACCACGCCCACGTGCGGCGCTGATCAATCCCGTGGCGAAGCACCCCCGGCCATCGGGTATTGTTTACGTCGTTGCCACGGAGCGCCGCCGAAAGGCGGAAAGACGGCAGCGATCATGGCGGTGTGCCCGAGTGGCCAAAGGGAGCAGACTGTAAATCTGCCGGCTCAGCCTACCCAGGTTCGAACCCTGGCGCCGCCACGCGAGTGAGACCCCCGTTCATTGCGGAAACGCGATGAACGGGGGTTTTCTCGTACGCCCGGGAACCGGAAGGCGTCGGTGCGTGAGGCCCGCGCGGAAGGGTGCGGAGTGGGGCACCGGCCCGGGGCCGTCCGGCGGCGGCGGGACCCTGTCGGGCGGGCGGGGCGTGCCGATGTGGGGGGCGCCGCGGGAGTTCATGCACTTCCTCGACCAGGAGATCACCCCGGCCTTCCCCGAGGGACTCACCGTCCAGGACGGGCACGGCCAGTGGCGGGGGAGCAACGGGGCCGTCGTCCACGAGGTCTCGTACGAGGTGATCCTGCTCTACCCGAGAAGGAGGCCGGCGAGCGCGGCGTGCGCGTCGAGCGGATCCGGCGGGCGTACGAGGAGCAGTTCCAGCAGGACTCGGTCGGGCGGTCCGACGACCAGCTGACCGCCGAGTTCTGACCGGCCGGGCGCCGGTCGGGGTGGGGGCGCCGGTCAGTTGCCCGCGACGTCCTTGACCGCCACCGCGACCGGGGTCGAGCCGGAGATCAGCTCCAGGGTGAGGCCCGCGGTCGCGGGGGTTTCGAGCAGTTCGGCGAGCACCGCCGCCACGTCGTCGCGCGGGACCGGTCCGCGTCCCGCCCGCGCCTCCAGCCGGACCAGGCCCGTGCCCGCGTCGTCGAGCAGCGCGCCGGGGCGCAGGACCGTCCACTCCAGGCCCAGGCGGGTACGGAGGTACTCGTCCGCCGCGCCCTTGGCGCGGAGGTAGGCGTCGAAGACCTCGTCGCCCTCGCGACGGGTGTCCGCGCCCATCGAGGAGACCATCAGGAAGCGGCGGACGCCGGCCCGTTCGGCGGCGTCCGCGAACAGCATCGCCGCGCCCCGGTCCACCGAGTCCTTGCGTCCGACGCCGCTGCCGGGACCCGCGCCGGCCGCGAACACCGCGGCGTCCGCGCCCTGCAGGATGCCCGCCACGTGCTCGACCGAGGCCGATTCCAGGTCGCACAGCACCGGTTCGGCGCCCGCCTCCCTGAGGTCGTCGCCCTGCTCCGGGTCACGGATGATCCCCGCGACCTCGTACCCGCGCGCGGCGAGCAGGCGCTCCAGCCGCAGCGCGATCTGACCGTGTCCACCCGCGATGACGATGCGCATGTCCCGACCGTACGACGAGCCGGGCGCGCGCGCCCGCGAACGCACGGCGAACGTTCAGGGACCGGGCTCCGTACGGCCCTGCCGGGGCAGGTCCAGCGCCACGGCGACGGCGGAGTCGCAGTACTCCCGCACGGCACTCGTCCGGGCTACCACCCGCCCCCGGTGGATCACGATCCGGCTGTACGCCAGGGACAGCACGCCGGCGATCCGGTCCCCGCGCACGGCGAGCAGTTCGGCCGGGAAACCGGCCTCCACCCGCACCTCCGGCAGCGCCATCGCCTCGCGGGCGGCGGCGCTGACCGCGTGGTACGCCTCCGCGGCGCGCAGCCCGCCCTGGGAGGCCAGGAGGTACGCGGCTTCGAGCGGGTCTCCGCGGCCGACCGGGTTGCCGGCGTCCCGCAGGGCCCCGCTGCCGGCCGCGACGCGGACCCCGGCGGCGCGCAGCAGCCGTACGGGGGCGGTGCGCAGGCCGCGCCGTTCGAGGGCGGCGCAGTCGCCCTGCGGGAGGCAGGTGACCCGTACGCCGGCGGCCGCCAGTTGGTCGGCGGCCCGGCCGGCCACGTCCAGCGGGAGCCGGGCCAGGCCGCCGCAGGGGCCGATGGAGACGCCGGGCCGCAGCCCGCCGGCCATGGCCGCGAGCCGGGACAGCCGGGCGGGGTCGTCCCCGTCGGTGTGCAGGTCCACGGGGCAGCCGTGCTCGGCGGCGAGCTCCAGCACGGCTTCGAGGAAGCCCGTCGGGTCGGGGTCGAGGTCGGGGCAGCCGCCGATGACGGAGGCGCCCATCTTCACGGCGTCCCGGAGCATGGCGAGCCCGTCGGCGCCCGCCACCCCGGTCAGCAGCCGGGGTACGGCCACGGCGGTGAGGTCGGTGAGGCCGCGCAGGGAGCGGCGCGCCTGGAGGACGGCCTCCAGGGGGCCGAGGCCGTGCACGTCCCCGATGCGCACGTGGGACCGTACGGCCGTCGCGCCGTGGCCCAGCTGGAGCAGGGCGGCCTCGGTGGCGCGGCGCTGGACCTCGTCGGGCGCGTAGGAGACGGGTCCTTCGCCGTCGGCGGTCAGAGCGGTGTCGCCGTGGGCGTGGGGCTCGGCTGGGGCGGGGAGCAGGAGATAGCCGGTGAGGTCGACGCGGGAGACCGCCGGGGCGGGGAGGCTGCCGGCCGTGCCGACGGCCTGGATCCGGCCGGCGCAGAGACGGAGGTCGACGGTGCGGCCGTCGGTGAGGCGGGCGCCGGTGAGGAGCAGCGTGGTGGAGTCGGCGGCGGGACCGCCGAAGGTGCCCCCGTCGTCGGCCGGGCGATTGCGCGGGGAGTGGGACGGCTGCTGTGGCTGGCTGTCGGACATCGCACTCCTGCGGTGGCTCGGGCGGTTTCCTGGACCCGTGACCGCGGCCCGCGGCCCAAGATCACGCAGCGTGCTCAGAGCCTAGGGGGCGGGGGCCCCCGCTTCGAGGAAGAGAGAAATAGTCGTACCGGCGCGGGCGCCGTCCGGGCGCACGGCTGCCTGGATCGCCGCCCGGGCCGCTGTCCGGACCCCTGCCCGGGCCGCCGCCCGGCCCGCGCCCATCGCCCGGCCTTCCGCGCGCACCGCACGGTGCGCGTCCGTGACGGCCTTCCGCGCGCACCGTCGTGCGCGTCCGTCACGGCCGGGTCCACAGCGATGGCTCCAGCCCGTGGGCCGCGCTGTGACCTCGGACACTTTCCGGGGCCAAAAGCCCCCCGAGAGGCGCCGGAGGCTCATTTCGCGGAGATCGAGAAACGCGGCCGCAGAGCTCCGAGGCCAGGCCCCGCAAAGGATTTGGGCGATCGGCTGACCACCGTGTAATGTCTTCCTCGCTCGCCCCAATAGCTCAGTCGGTAGAGCGTCTCCATGGTAAGGAGAAGGTCTGCGGTTCGATTCCGCATTGGGGCTCTGGTGAGAGAGGTTCCCTGTCCTCGGGCAGGGAGCGGATCTCATCAAAGCGGCGTAGCTCAGTCGGTAGAGCAAGCGGCTCATAATCGCTGTGTCACCGGTTCAAGTCCGGTCGCCGCTACACACAGTAGCCGATTGCGGGGTCGGTCTCCCGATCGGCTACTCTTTTATGCGTTCATCCGTCCTATTGTCCGTCAAGGAGCACTCACGTGGCTGCCACCGACGTCCGCCCGAAGATCACGCTGGCCTGCGTGGAGTGCAAGGAGCGGAACTACATCACCAAGAAGAACCGGCGTAACAACCCGGACCGTCTTGAGATGAAGAAGCACTGCCCGCGCTGCAACTCGCACACCGCGCACCGCGAGACCCGCTGATCCCAGCGAAGTCTCGAACAACAGGCACAGTCACGAGGTCGTCCCCTTCATTTGGGGGGCGGCCTCGTGTCGTTTCACTAGGAGGTAGTGGGTCATGGCGCTCGACCAGTCCTTCGTCGGGCGGAGCTACCCGCCCACCGATCCGTATGAGGTCGGGCGGGAGAAGATCCGCGAATTCGCGGTGGCGGTGGGGGACGAGAATCCCGTCTACACCGACCCCGACGCGGCCAAGGCCTTCGGTCACCTGGACGTGATCGCCCCGCCGACCTTTGTGTTCGCCATCACTTTCGCGGCGGCCGGCCTGGTGGTCGAGGACCCCGCGCTGGGTCTGGACTACAGCCGCGTCGTGCACGGCGACCAGAAGTTCGCGTACACCCGCCCCGTGCGGGCCGGTGACCGGCTGACGGTGACGTCGACCATCGAGTCCGTGAAGTCCCTCGCCGGCAACGACGTCATCGACATCCGCGGCGAGGTGCACACCGAGAGCGGCGAGCACGTGGTGACGGCCTGGACGAAGCTCGTCTCCCGGGCCCCCGAGCCGGCCGCCGGGCCGATCGCGCCGGCCGCCGCCGCGCAGGCTCCCGATGCCGCTCCCGATGTCGCCCCCGCTCCCGTCACCGAGGAGGTCTGAGATGGCCGCGAAGGTCCAGTACGACGACGTCGAGGTCGGCACCGAGCTGCCGGCGGCGTCCTTCCCCGTGACCCGGGCGGCGCTCGTCCGGTACGCGGGCGCGTCGGGTGACTTCAACCCGATCCACTGGAACGAGAAGTTCGCCGTCGAGGTCGGGCTGCCGGACGTGATCGCGCACGGCATGTTCACCATGGCCGAGGCGGTCCGCGTGGTCACGGACTGGGTGGGCGACCCGGGCGCCGTCGTCGAGTACGGGGTGCGGTTCACGAAGCCGGTCGTCGTCCCGGACGACGGGCAGGGCGCGCTGATCGAGGTCACGGCGAAGGTCGGGGCGAAGCTGGACGACAACCGCGTACGGGTCGACCTGACGGCGAAGAGCGCCGGGCAGAAGGTGCTGGGGATGTCGCGCGCGGTGGTCGCGCTCGCGTAGTTCCGCCGCGGGGGGTGGGGGAGGGGCGGCCTGTCCGCGCAGCCGCCACCCCTTTCCGGGGCGGACCGGTGCCAAGGGCGTTCCCCCTTCGGGCCCTGCCCCGCCCCCCGGCAGTCGTTCTCGCCGATCGCGTCCCGGTGGTTGCGTAGTTAGTGATTGACCACTAACTTAGGGGCATGGCGAGGATGAGTGCGGACGAGCGGCGCGAGAGCGTCATCCGGGCGGCGATGAGCGAGTTCGCCCGGGGCGGGTACTACGGGACGTCCACCGAGGCGATCGCGAAGCGGGTCGGGGTCTCGCAGCCCTACCTGTTCCGGCTCTTCCCGAACAAGCAGGCCATCTTCCTCGCCGCCGCGGCGCGCTGCATGGAGGACATCCGCGTCGTCTTCGAGGAGGCCGTCAAGGGCCACGAGGGCGTCGAGGCGGTCGAGGTCATGGGGGCGGCGTACATGCAGCTGATCGCCGAGCAGCCGGACAAGCTGCAGATGCAGCTCCAGACGTACGTGACGGTCGCCGCCGCCGAAGCCGCCGGGGAGCCGGCGTTCGGGGAAATGGTGCGGGCCGCCTGGATGGAGCTGTGGGACACCGTCCACGTGCCGCTCGGGGCGGACGTGAAGGAGACGACCACGTTCCTCGCCTACGGAATGCTGATCAACACCTTGTCCGCCATGGGGTTCCCGGCCGGACACCGCGTCTGGGACGGCTGCTACCCCGGGATCCGGCCCCAGTAGACCCATCCGGTGGGATCCGGGTGGATCCCACCCGTCCGGGGGGTCGGCCCACCAGGCGGTCCACCAGGTCCGGGGGTGCCGGCGGTCCTGCCCACCGACCGCCAGCCCCTACGGCTCCAGCGGTTCACCAGCTCCACCCGCTCCATTGTTGCCCTGCCCTGCCCTGCCCTGCCCCGGCCCGGCCCGCCGCCCGCCCGTGCGTGCGACCCGGTGGTGCGGAGTTCTGCCCAGTGAAGTTAGTGAGCAATAACTAGTTTTGGGGGATTCATGCAAGACGCCAAGCTTCGGGCGCCCGCGATATGGGCGCTCGTCATCACCGGGGCCGCCGGCTTCATGGCCGCGCTCGACAACCTCGTCGTCACCACCGCGCTCCCCTCCATCCGCGAGGACCTCGGCGGGAAGCTGGAGGACCTGGAGTGGACGGTGAACGCGTACACGCTCACCTTCGCCGTCCTGCTCATGTTCGGCGCGGCCCTCGGTGACCGTTTCGGGCGGCGGCGCCTGTTCATCGCGGGCATGGTCGTCTTCACCGGCGCGTCCGCCGCGGCCGCCCTCTCGCCCGGCATCGACGAGCTCATCGCCGCCCGCGCCGTCCAGGGCGTCGGCGCCGCGATCATGATGCCGCTCTCGCTCACCCTGCTGACCGTCGCCGTCCCGGCCGCCCGCCGCGGCATGGCCCTCGGCATCTACGGAGCCCTCAGCGGCCTCGCCGTCGCCAGCGGACCGCTCATCGGCGGCAGCCTGACCGAGCACATCTCCTGGCAGTGGATCTTCTGGCTGAACGTCCCGATCGGCCTCGCGCTCATCCCGCTCTCCCGGCTGCGGCTCGCCGAGTCCACCGCCCCCGAGGCCAAGCTGGACGTCCCGGGAACGGTGCTGATCAGCCTCGGCCTCTTCGGGATCGTCTACGGGCTGGTCAACGCCAACGCGGACGGCTGGACCAGCGCTGCCGTGCTGACCTCCCTCGTGGCCGGGGCCCTCCTGGTCGGTGCGTTCATCTTCCACGGGTTCCGCAGCGCCAACCCGGTGCTGCCCATGCGGCTCTTCCGCGACCGGGGCTTCTTCGGCATCAACATGGCCAGCCTGCTGATGTTCGTCGGGATGTTCGGCTCGATCTTCCTGCTGAGCCAGTTCCTCCAGGGCGTACTCGGCTACTCACCCACCGAGGCCGGGCTGCGCATGCTCCCCTGGACCGGCATGCCCATGATCGCCGCGCCGATCTCCGGCATCCTCTCCGACCGCATCGGCAGCCGCCCCGTCGTCGCCGCCGGGCTGGCGCTCCAGGCCCTCGGCCTCGGCTGGTTCGCCGCGATCGTGAGCACCGACCTCACCTACGCCGCCCAGCTCCCGCCGCTGATCATCAGCGGCCTCGGCATGGGACTGTTCTTCGCCCCGGCCTCCAACGCCCTCATGTCCACCGTCGCCCCCGCCGACCAGGGCAAGGCCGCCGGAGCCAACAGCGCGCTGCGCGAGGTCGGCGGAGCCCTCGGTGTCGCCGCCCTGGCCTCCGTCTTCTCCGCCCAGGGCGGCTACGAGAGCGGCCAGTCCTTCGCCGACGGCACCGTCCCCGCCCTGTGGATCGGAGCCGCGGTCGTCGCCGTGGCGGCCGCCATGGCGCTGCTGCTGCCCGGCCGCGCGAGGGAGAAGCAGGGCCAGGCGGTGGCCGCGGCCGTCGCCCCCGCTGTCGAGAAGGTGCCCGCGGCGAGCTGAGCGGGGAGAACCGCAAACGCCGAGACGCACACGAGAAGGAACGACTGCTGTGAGACCGCGGTCCGTGCCCCGCCGGGTCGGGGGGACACGGACCGTACTCTTGTCCCCGTGCAGGAAATCCACGACGCCCCCCTCGCCCCGCTGACCACCTTCCGGCTCGGCGGCCCCGCCGCCCGGCTGGTCACCGCGACCACCGACGCCGAGGTCGTCGCCGCCGTCCGCGCCGCCGACGAGTCCGGCACCCCGCTCCTGGTCATCGGCGGCGGCAGCAACCTGGTCATCGGCGACCGCGGCTTCGCGGGCACCGCCCTGCGCATCGCGACCACCGGCTTCACGCTCGACGGGACGCGCCTGGAGCTGGCCGCCGGCGAGAACTGGAGCGACGCCGTCGCCCGGACCGTCGAGGCGGGACTGGCCGGCGTCGAATGCCTGGCCGGGATCCCCGGGTCCGCGGGCGCCACCCCGATCCAGAACGTGGGCGCGTACGGCCAGGAGGTCTGCGACACGATCACCGAGGTCGTCGCCTACGACCGCGCGCGCGGCGAGACGGTCACGCTGTCGGCCGCAGAGTGCGCGTTCACCTACCGCGACAGCCTCTTCAAGCACGAGCCGGAGCGGTACGTGGTCCTGCGCGTCCGCTTCGCGCTGGAGGACGCGGGCGGCCTGTCCGCGCCGGTGAAATACCCCGAGACGGCCCGCGCCCTCGGCGTCGAGGCCGGCGACCGGGTCCCGGCGGCGCAGGTGCGCGAAACCGTCCTGCGGCTGCGCGCCGGCAAGGGCATGGTCCTGGACCCGGCCGACCACGACACCTGGTCCGCCGGCTCCTTCTTCCACAACCCGATCCTCGGCGACGAGGCGTACGCCGCCTTCCTGGCCCGCGCGCAGGACCGCCTCGGCCCCGACGCGGCCCCGCCCGCGTACCCGGCCGGCGAGGGTCGTACGAAGACCAGCGCGGCCTGGCTCATCGACAAGGCCGGCTTCACCAAGGGTTACGGCGACGGCCCCGCCCGCATCTCCACCAAGCACACCCTCGCCCTCACCAACCGCGGCGGGGCCACCACCGAGGACCTCCTCGCCCTGGCCCGCGAGGTCGTCGCGGGCGTCCACGCGGCCTTCGGCGTCACCCTCGTCAACGAGCCGGTGACGGTCGGCGTCAGCATCTGAGGAGTCCCGGCCCGCCCATGCTCTGTCCCCTGCACGGGGCCGGTACGGACCCCACCCGGCTGGTGGGACGCACGCTCAGAAGAGTCGTCGCGTCCTGGCACATCAGCGACGGCGAACGCTCCGAGGCGCCCCTCGACGTCTGGCTCTTCGACAGCGCCGGCGAATCCACCCGGATCACCACCGGGTCCGACGCCTGCCTCATCGTGGAATCCGCCGCGCCGCACGCGCCGTACGACATGGGGGAGTGGGGCCGCGTCGAGGTGGGAGAGGACCTCGGCGACCACCCCTTCCTGCGCCACCTCGGCGAGAGCGTCGAGTCGGTGGCCGAGTACGCGCTGCCCGCCCGGGGACGCACCCACCTGGAGATCGGCTTCCCCGACGGCGCGCGCGTGCGGGCCGACTGCTACGACGGCGACCTGCGCCTCACGAAGTGAGCCAGTGGTCGATCCCGCCCAGC
The DNA here is from genome assembly GCF_040611715.1 of Streptomyces sp. NPDC006544. Classification (NCBI taxonomy): domain Bacteria; kingdom Bacillati; phylum Actinomycetota; class Actinomycetes; order Kitasatosporales; family Streptomycetaceae; genus Streptomyces; species Streptomyces sp. NPDC006544. The sequence continues at coordinate 96,742 of NZ_JBEXOV010000002.1, forward strand.
AGCTTCTCCTGTACGTCGGCGGGCGCCGCGGAACCGCGCACCGACTGGCGGGCCAGCTCGGCGAGCTCCTCGTCCGTGAAGGCGTGGTGCTCGCGGGCGATCTCGTACTGGGCCGCGAGCCGGGAGCCGAACAGCAGCGGGTCGTCCGCGCCGAGGGCCATCGGGACCCCGGCCTCGAAGAGGGTGCGCAACGGCACGTCCTCGGGGCGCTGGTAGACCCCGAGGGCCACGTTGGACGCCGGGCAGACCTCGCAGGTGATCTGCCGGTCGGCGAGCCGCTTGAGCAGCCGGGGATCCTCGGCTGCCCGGACCCCGTGCCCGATGCGGGAGGCGTGCAGATCGTCGAGGCAGTCGCGGACGGAGGACGGGCCGGTGAGCTCGCCGCCGTGCGGGGCGGCGAGGAGGCCGCCCTCGCGGGCGATGGCGAAGGCCCGGTCGAAGTCGCGGGCCATGCCCCGGCGCTCGTCGTTGGAGAGCCCGAAGCCGACGATGCCGCGGTCGGCGTAGCGGACGGCGAGCCGGGCGAGCGTACGGGCGTCGAGGGGATGCTTCATGCGGTTGGCGGCGATCAGCACGCGCATGCCGAGGCCCGTCTCGCGGGAGGCGGCGTCGACGGCGTCCAGGATGATCTCGACGGCCGGGATCATCCCGCCGAGGAGGGGGGCGTAGGAAGTGGGATCCACCTGGATCTCCAGCCAGCCGCTGCCGTCCCGCACGTCCTCCTCGGCGGCCTCGCGGACCAGCCGGCGGATGTCGTCGGGCTCGCGCAGGCAGGAGCGCGCGGCATCGTAGAGCCGCTGGAAGCGGAACCAGCCGCGCTCGTCGGTGGCGCGGAGCTTCGGGGGCTCGTCGGCGGTCAGGGCGTCCGGGAGGCGGACGCCGTACTTGTCGGCCAGCTCCAGAAGGGTCGATGGGCGCATCGAGCCGGTGAAGTGCAGGTGGAGGTGGGCTTTCGGCAGAAGCGAAAGATCGCGTACGTGCTCCATCCGGTGATCCTGCCCCACTTGCCCCCCATCGGCAGCCCGATTCCCTGAACGGGGTCTTGCCCGAACGGAAATTCTGGGAGCGGCCGGGCCGCGAACGCCCGAGCGGCGGCTCCCGCAGGGGGAACCGCCGCTCGGACCGGACCACGGGCCGCTCTAGGCCTTGGCCTCCGCGAGGAGCTTCTGGATGCGGGAGACGCCCTCGACCAGGTCCTCGTCGCCCAGGGCGTAGGAGAGGCGCAGGTAGCCGGGGGTGCCGAAGGCCTCGCCGGGGACGACCGCGACCTCGGCCTCGTCCAGGATCAGGGCCGCGAGCTCGACGGAGGTCTGCGGGCGCTTGCCGCGGATCTCCTTGCCGAGCACGTCCTTGACCGCGGGGTAGACGTAGAACGCGCCCTCGGGGGTCGGGCAGAAGACGCCGTCGATCTCGTTCAGCATCCGCACCATGGTCTGGCGGCGGCGGTCGAAGGCGGTGCGCATCGCGTGGACGGCCTCCAGGTTGCCGGAGACGGCGGCCAGCGCCGCGACCTGGGCCACGTTGGAGACGTTGGACGTGGCGTGCGACTGGAGGTTGGTCGCGGCCTTGACCACGTCCTTCGGGCCGACGATCCAGCCCACGCGCCAGCCGGTCATGGCGTACGTCTTGGCGACGCCGTTGACGATGATGCACTTGTCGGCCAGCTCGGGGACGATCGCCGGGAGCGAGACGAACTTCGCGTCGCCGTAGACGAGGTGTTCGTAGATCTCGTCGGTCAGGACCCACAGGCCGTGCTCGACGGCCCAGCGGCCGATCGCCTCGGCATCGGCCTCGGTGTAGACGGCGCCCGTCGGGTTGGACGGGGAGACGAAGAGGACGACCTTCGTGCGCTCGGTGCGGGCCGCCTCGAGCTGCTCCACGGAGACCCGGTAACCGGTCGTCTCGTCGGCGACGACCTCGACCGGGACACCGCCGGCGAGACGGATCGACTCGGGGTAGGTGGTCCAGTAGGGGGCCGGGACGATGACCTCGTCACCCGGGTCCAGGATGGCCGCGAACGCCTCGTAGATCGCCTGCTTGCCGCCGTTGGTCACCAGGACCTGCGACGCGTCGACCTCGTAGCCGGAGTCCCGCAGCGTCTTCGCGGCGATGGCGGCCTTCAGCTCGGGCAGCCCGCCCGCCGGCGTGTAGCGGTGGTACTTGGGGTTGCGGCAGGCCTCGACCGCGGCGTCGACGATGTAATCCGGGGTCGGGAAGTCGGGCTCGCCCGCTCCGAAACCGATCACCGGGCGCCCGGCGGCCTTGAGGGCCTTGGCCTTGGCGTCGACGGCGAGGGTGGCGGACTCGGAGATGGCGCCGATACGTGCGGACACGCGGCGTTCGGCGGAAGGCGTTTCAGAGGTCATGCGGCCAATCGTCCCAGACGGCCGAGAACTGCCGCACGCCGTTTCAGTTACCGGACGCAGCGGCTCGGGACGGTGCTGTTCGACGTCAGGGCCCGGACCACGTACACTCAACCGTCGTTGGCCCTCGCCGAACGCTGCAGAGCGTGAGCACTCCGTGCACTCGTCTGGATGCGGTAGGTTGGGGAACGCAAAGGGTCGTAGCTCAATTGGTAGAGCACTGGTCTCCAAAACCAGCGGTTGGGGGTTCGAGTCCCTCCGGCCCTGCTCCACACTCCTCTCGGATGTGTGCGCAGGTACGTACTTCGATGCAACGCCGTGCGGCGCAACCGGGCGCGGCAACGGCCACGACCCGGATTCAGGTGAGAGACGTGACGGACGCCCTGGGCTCCATCGACATGCCTGACGCCGAGGATGACACTCGCGAGAAGAAGGCCCGCAAGGGCGGCAAGCGCGGCAAGAAGGGCCCCCTGGGCCGGCTCGCGCTGTTCTACCGCCAGATCGTCGCGGAACTCCGCAAGGTTGTTTGGCCCACTCGCAACCAGCTGACGACGTACACCTCCGTGGTGATCGTCTTCGTCGTCATCATGATCGGTCTGGTGACCGTGATTGACTATGGGTTCCAGGAAGCCATCAAGTTCGTCTTCGGCTGATCCCCGCGGAGGGCGGCGCCTTGATGGGTGCCGCCCGTTTTCGCATGTTCGACCACCTTTTGTATCCAGGAAGAAGCAGCCACCGTGTCTGACCCGAACCTGAACGCGAGCCCCGACTCCGTCGAGTCCGTCGAGGACGCGCTCGACATCGTCGAGGCTGCAGACGCTGTGGACCCCGACGAGGCCGAGCTCGCCGACGCCGAGGCGGGTGTCGCCGCCGAGGAGGCCGCGCTGCACGTCGAGGACGAGGTGGACGCCGCGGCTGAGGACGACGCCGAGGTCGAAGAGGCCGCCGACGAGGACGAGGCCGACGAGGCTTCCGACGAGGACGACGCCGAAGAGGCCGCCGACGAGGACGACGCCGCGCAGGCCGAGGCCGACGTGGAGGCCGAGGAGGCCGACGCCGAGCCGGCCGAGCCCGTCGACCCCATCCAGGCCCTGCGCGACGAACTGCGCCTCCTGCCCGGCGAGTGGTACGTCATCCACACGTACGCCGGCTACGAGAAGCGCGTGAAGGCGAACCTCGAGCAGCGCGCCGTCTCGCTCAACGTCGAGGACTTCATCTACCAGGCCGAGGTGCCCGAGGAAGAGATCGTCCAGATCAAGAACGGCGAGCGCAAGAACGTCCGGCAGAACAAGCTGCCCGGCTACGTTCTCGTCCGCATGGATCTGACGAACGAGTCCTGGGGCGTCGTCCGCAACACGCCTGGCGTCACCGGCTTCGTCGGCAACGCGTACGACCCGTACCCGCTGACCCTGGACGAGATCGTCAAGATGCTCGCTCCCGAGGCCCAGGAGAAGGCCGCCAAGCTCGCGGCGGAAGAGGCCGGCCTGCCCGCGCCCTCCGTCCGGCGCACCATCGAGGTCCTGGACTTCGAGGTCGGCGACTCGGTCACCGTCACCGACGGCCCGTTCGCGACGCTGCAGGCGACCATCAACGAGATCAACCCGGACTCGAAGAAGGTCAAGGGCCTCGTCGAGATCTTCGGCCGCGAGACCCCGGTCGAGCTGAGCTTCGACCAGATCCAGAAGAACTGATCCACAGTCTTCTGACTCACGCTTCCGGACAGGTCAGATCGCCCGCTTACGGGTGGTCTGACCTGCTCGGTTTTTAGCCCCGTACCGATACCCGTTATCGTGGTGCGGTATGCCTCCATCCGGATGACCGGATTGGCGGCGAAAACTCTCACTAGGACCCGGAGAGAGCAATGCCTCCCAAGAAGAAGAAGATCACGGGGCTCATCAAGCTCCAGATCAAGGCCGGTGCGGCCAACCCGGCTCCGCCGGTCGGCCCCGCGCTCGGTCAGCACGGCGTCAACATCATGGAGTTCTGCAAGGCCTACAACGCCGCGACCGAGTCGCAGCGTGGCATGGTCGTGCCGGTGGAGATCACGGTCTACGACGACCGCTCCTTCACCTTCATCACCAAGACTCCGCCGGCCGCGCGTCTCATCCTGAAGAGCGCGGGTGTGGAGAAGGGCTCCGGCGAGCCGCACAAGACCAAGGTCGCGAAGCTCACGCGTGACCAGGTCCGCGAGATCGCCACGCTCAAGATGCCTGACCTGAACGCCAACGACATCGACGCGGCCGAGAAGATCATCGCCGGCACCGCGCGTTCGATGGGCATCACGGTCGAAGGCTGATTCAGCCACCCCCCAGCACCACAGTGGTAGGACCAAGCGCTGGTCCGCACCACGACTCCACGCCTGAAGTCACTACACAGGAGCAGAAGTGAAGCGCAGCAAGACTCTCCGCGCTGCGGACGCCAAGGTCGACCGGGACAAGCTCTACGCCCCGCTCGAGGCCGTCCGTCTCGCCAAGGAGACCTCCGCCACCAAGTTCGACAGCACCGTCGAGGTCGCCTTCCGCCTGGGTGTAGACCCGCGCAAGGCCGACCAGATGGTCCGCGGCACCGTGAACCTCCCGCACGGCACCGGCAAGACCGCCCGGGTCCTGGTCTTCGCGACCGGTGACCGTGCTGCGGCCGCGGAAGCCGCCGGCGCCGACATCGTCGGCGACGACGAGCTCATCAACGAGATCGCCAAGGGCAACCGCCTGAACGAGTTCGACGCCGTTGTGGCCACCCCGGACCTCATGGGCAAGGTCGGCCGCCTCGGCCGCGTGCTCGGTCCCCGTGGCCTGATGCCGAACCCGAAGACCGGCACCGTCACGATGGACGTCGCGAAGGCTGTCACCGAGATCAAGGGTGGCAAGATCGAGTTCCGCGTCGACAAGCACTCGAACCTGCACTTCATCATCGGCAAGGTCTCCTTCACCGATGAGCAGCTGGTCGAGAACTACGGCGCGGCCCTGGACGAGATCCTTCGTCTGAAGCCGTCCGCCGCGAAGGGCCGGTACATCAAGAAGGCCGCCCTGAGCACCACGATGGGCCCCGGCATCATCCTGGACCAGAACCGCACCCGGAACCTCCTCGTCGAGGAAGACCCGGCCGCGGTCTGACTGAGCCGGGCCTGACGGCTCGCTGAGTTGCCCGAACGGGCCCTTCGCCCCTCCCTGGGGGGCGAAGGGCCCGTTCTCGTGTTCCGGCCGGAAATTCGCGGGGCGACCGGCCGACCGGCGCGTAGGGTAAAGATCCAATCAAGCGACGTGCACCGCGACGGCGTCGGCGATCGCGCGGGCAACCACGACACGACCGCCACGTCCGCGCCGGCCGCCGCCCTGCTGGTGGGCGGGGCCGCGGACGTGCGGGAGCGGGGCCGGAGCAGGGCCGGAGCGGGGCCGGAGCGGCCGCGGGACGACCACCCCGGACGAGGGCGGCCAGACGGCCGGGACCCACCCCGCCGAGGGCCGGAGCTGACCGCGGGCCCGCACGCGGGACGAACACGTTTTTCTTTCATGGGGGAGTACGAGATGAAGAAGGCTGTCTGGACGCGAACCGGTGCCGCCCTGGCGGGCGCGGCACTCCTCGTGGGTGGCCTTGCCGCCTGCGGCGGCGACGAGGCCGGCCCGGGCAAGGGCGGGAGCACCGGATCGAAGGGGGAGGCGGCCAAGCCCCCGACGCCCGGGGAGGCGGTGAAGGCGGCCTACCTCAAGACGGTGGCGGCCAAGTTCGCCAAGGCGGAGCTGTCGACGGTCGGGGCCGACGGCAAGACCTCGACCCAGTCCGGCTCCAAGGGCTGGTACCCGTCCAGCCACGACGTCATGATCAAGGCCGAGGAGCCGGCCGCCCGGTCGATCATGATCGGTGACCTCATCTACACGCAGACGGCCGAGCCCGTGAACGGCAAGTCCTGGATGAAGATGAGCCTGTCGAAGGACGGGAAGCCCGGCGTCCGGCTGAACGACGACCCGGCCGAGTACCTCGCGATGACGCTGGGCCAGGAGGGCCTCAAGCACGTCGCGGCGGAGAAGACCGACGGCGTGGACACCGAGCACTACAAGGCCGTCCTCGCCCACGCGGACCTGGTCGCGGCGGACGAGTCCACCAAGGTCATGGAGGAGAAGGACCGCCAGTACCTCCACGCGTCGGTCCAGCAGGTCACGTCGCTGGAGATCGACCTGTGGATCGGCAAGGACGGCTACCCGCTCCGGGTCGACACCGTCGCGGTCAGCGGGAACGAGGGACCGGCCAGGACCACGGCGAAGTTCTCCGGCTTCGCGACGACGCCCGCGATCCAGGCTCCGCCGGCCGAGGACACGGTGGCCTTCGAGGACGTCATGAAGGGCGTCGACGAGAGCCTGAAGGAGACCGAGAAGAGCCTGAAGGACACCAACGAGAAGCTGAAGGACCTGGGTTACTGAAACCGGGAGCGGCCGCCGGGAGCCGCCGCCGGGGGCTCCCGGCGGCCACCGGGTGACCGATTTGCTCTGCGCGGCACCGTTCGCGTACTCTTCGGGAGAAGCCAAAGACCGCTGGTCGTTGCCGTGCCCGCAAGGGTGCGGTGGCCGAAGGATCCGTATACCGCGGACGTCCTGCGCAGGTGACCTTGGAAAGTTCCCGGACTCGTTCCGGTTGAGCTACGCCCTGGCGCCTGCGCCGGGGCGTTTCGTATGTGTGCCCCTTCTGAGCGGTCCTCATCACCCGGAAGGAGGCCGACGCACTATGCCGACGCCCAACAAGGCTGCCGCGGTAGCCGAGCTCACGGACCAGTTCCGCGACTCGAACGCCGCCGTGCTGACCGAGTACCGGGGTCTCACCGTCGCGCAGCTCAAGACGCTGCGTCGTTCTCTCGGTGAGAACGCCCAGTACGCCGTGGTGAAGAACACGCTGACCAAGATTGCGGCCAACCAGGCCGGGATCACCGCGCTGGACGAGCACTTCGCTGGTCCCACCGCGGTCGCCTTCATCACCGGTGACCCGGTGGAGTCGGCGAAGAGCCTGCGTGACTTCGCCAAGGAAAACCCGAACCTCATCATCAAGGCGGGTGTCCTTGACGGTAAGGCGCTCACCGCCGATGAGATCAAGAAGCTCGCGGACCTCGAGTCCCGCGAGGTTCTGCTCAGCAAGCTGGCCGGCGCGTTCAAGGGCAAGCAGTCTCAGGCTGCCTCGCTCTTCCAGGCGCTGCCGTCGAAGTTCGTCCGCACTGCGGAAGCGCTTCGCGTCAAGCTCGCCGAGCAGGGCGGTGCCGAGTAATTCGGCTCGCGCACTGATCCGCGCCGCCTAGTGCGCGGGTCAAAGCGGGCCGTTACGCCCGCCTCTATATACATCCGGCACCTGCCGATTTAGTGGAAGGATCGCCCATCATGGCGAAGCTCTCTCAGGACGACCTCCTCGCCCAGTTCGAGGAGATGACCCTCATCGAGCTCTCCGAGTTCGTGAAGGCGTTCGAGGACAAGTTCGACGTCACCGCCGCCGCGGCCGTCGCCGTTGCGGGCCCCGCCGGTGGCGGCGCCGCCGTTGAGGCCGTCGAGGAGCAGGACGAGTTCGACGTCATCCTCACCGGTGCCGGCGACAAGAAGATCCAGGTCATCAAGGTCGTGCGCGAGCTCACCTCCCTGGGCCTCAAGGAGGCCAAGGACCTCGTGGACGGCGCCCCGAAGCCCGTCCTCGAGAAGGTCACCAAGGAGGCCGCTGAGAAGGCTGCCGAGTCCCTCAAGGGCGCCGGTGCGGCCGTCGAGGTCAAGTAACACCTCCGGGGCCCTCTAGGGCTCCAGTCGAAGGGCGATCACCCGTAAGGGTGGTCGCCCTTCGGCGTACCCGGAGTGCCTGATATGCCCCCGTCTCGTTGGGGAGTAGGGTGATCTTCGTTGCTCCGCGGCAGGGTCCTTGGATGATCCGCACGGAGCAGGGGGCCTTGACGAACGGCACGCGGCGCGCAATTCTCAGATCCGTCGCGAGATGGGCCGGTTCGATCCGAGATCCGAGGCATGGATCGGGCCCGCATCGGGCATGGATCGACTACGAAGAGGGCAGTACTGTTACGCGCTCTGTGTGCGAGAGCCGAACCGTTGGACGCAGTTGAAACGACATGGGGAAGGCCTGTTGCCGGTTTCCGGAAACCTGGTCTGGACATCAGTGAGCCGAGTGGCTACACTGACCCTTTGCGCTGCCTGTTAGCTGCCCCCTGCCCGTCGCCAGGGGCATGCCCACGCATGAGCACACTTGATTGAACGGCCCTGAGCTGGTCCTTACGACCAGATGGGGGGCGCTTGTCTTCTGTGTCAGCTGGGACCGGTACGCGCGTAGTGAGTCCGAGCCCTCGGAAGGACCCCCTCTTGGCCGCCTCGCGCAACGCCTCGACCAATACGAACAACGGTGCCAGCACCGCCCCGCTGCGCATCTCCTTTGCAAAGATCAAGGAGCCCCTCGAGGTTCCGAACCTCCTGGCGCTGCAGACCGAGAGCTTTGACTGGCTGCTCGGCAACGCCGCCTGGAAGTCTCGCGTCGAGTCGGCGCTTGAGAGCGGACAGGACGTTCCCACCAAGTCCGGTCTGGAAGAGATCTTCGAGGAGATCTCGCCGATCGAGGACTTCTCCGGGTCGATGTCGCTGACGTTCCGCGACCACCGTTTCGAGCCGGCGAAGAACTCGGTCGACGAGTGCAAGGACCGCGACTTCACGTTCGCGGCGCCGCTTTTCGTCACCGCCGAGTTCACGAACAACGAGACCGGAGAGATCAAGTCTCAGACGGTCTTCATGGGCGATTTCCCGCTCATGACCAACAAGGGCACCTTCGTCATCAACGGCACCGAGCGTGTCGTCGTGTCGCAGCTCGTCCGTTCCCCCGGTGTCTACTTCGACTCCTCCATCGACAAGACGTCCGACAAGGACATCTTCGCCGCCAAGATCATCCCTTCCCGGGGTGCCTGGCTCGAGATGGAGATCGACAAGCGCGACATGGTCGGTGTCCGCATCGACCGCAAGCGCAAGCAGTCCGTCACCGTTCTCCTGAAGGCTCTCGGCTGGACCACCGAGCAGATCCTCGAGGAGTTCGGCGAGTACGAGTCCATGCGCGCCACCCTGGAGAAGGACCACACCCAGGGCCAGGACGACGCGCTGCTCGACATCTACCGCAAGCTGCGTCCGGGCGAACCGCCGACCCGCGAGGCCGCTCAGACGCTGCTCGAGAACCTCTACTTCAACCCGAAGCGCTACGACCTCGCGAAGGTCGGCCGCTACAAGGTGAACAAGAAGCTCGGCGCGGACGAGCCGCTGGACGCCGGTGTGCTCACCACCGACGACATCACCGCGACCATCAAGTACCTCGTCAAGCTCCACGCGGGCGAGACCGAGACCACCGGTGAGTCGGGCCGTTCGATCGTCGTCGAGACCGACGACATCGACCACTTCGGCAACCGTCGTCTGCGCAACGTCGGCGAGCTCATCCAGAACCAGGTCCGCACGGGTCTGGCTCGTATGGAGCGCGTCGTCCGCGAGCGGATGACCACCCAGGACGTCGAGGCGATCACGCCGCAGACCCTGATCAACATCCGGCCGGTCGTCGCCTCCATCAAGGAGTTCTTCGGCACCAGCCAGCTGTCGCAGTTCATGGACCAGAACAACCCGCTGTCGGGTCTGACGCACAAGCGTCGTCTCTCGGCTCTGGGTCCCGGTGGTCTGTCCCGTGAGCGGGCCGGCTTCGAGGTCCGAGACGTCCACCCGTCGCACTACGGCCGCATGTGCCCGATCGAGACCCCCGAAGGCCCGAACATCGGTCTGATCGGCTCGCTCGCGTCCTACGGCCGCGTCAACGCGTTCGGTTTCGTCGAGACCCCGTACCGCAAGGTCATCGACGGTGTCGTCACGGACGACGTCGACTACCTGACGGCCGACGAGGAAGACCGCTTCGTCATCGCCCAGGCCAACGCCGGCCTGAGCGACGAGATGCGCTTCACCGAGAACCGCGTGCTGGTCCGCCGTCGTGGTGGCGAGATCGACTACATCGCCGGCGACGACGTCGACTACATGGACGTCTCCCCGCGCCAGATGGTGTCCGTCGCGACCGCGATGATCCCCTTCCTCGAGCACGACGACGCCAACCGCGCCCTCATGGGCGCGAACATGATGCGCCAGGCCGTTCCGCTGATCAAGGCGGAGGCGCCGCTCGTCGGCACCGGCATGGAGTACCGCTGTGCGGTCGACGCCGGTGACTCGATCAAGGCGGAGAAGGACGGTGTCGTCCAGGAGGTCTCGGCCGACTACATCACCGTCGCCAACGACGACGGCACGTACACCACGTACCGCGTCGCGAAGTTCTCCCGCTCGAACCAGGGCACCTCGGTCAACCAGAAGGTCATCGTCAACGAGGGTGACCGCATCATCGAGGCCCAGGTCCTCGCCGACGGTCCTGCGACCGAAGAGGGCGAAATGGCCCTCGGCAAGAACCTGCTCGTCGCGTTCATGCCCTGGGAAGGTCACAACTACGAGGACGCGATCATCCTGTCGCAGCGCCTCGTACAGGACGACGTCCTCTCCTCGATCCACATCGAGGAGCACGAGGTCGACGCCCGTGACACCAAGCTGGGCCCGGAGGAGATCACCCGGGACATCCCGAACGTCTCCGAAGAGGTCCTCGCGGACCTCGACGAGCGCGGCATCATCCGCATCGGCGCCGACGTGGTCGCCGGCGACATCCTGGTCGGAAAGGTCACGCCCAAGGGCGAGACCGAGCTGACCCCGGAAGAGCGCCTGCTCCGCGCGATCTTCGGTGAGAAGGCCCGCGAGGTGCGTGACACCTCGCTCAAGGTTCCTCACGGTGAGATCGGCAAGGTCATCGGCGTCCGCGTCTTCGACCGCGAAGAGGGCGACGAGCTCCCCCCGGGCGTGAACCAGCTGGTCCGCGTCTACGTCGCCCAGAAGCGCAAGATCACCGACGGTGACAAGCTCGCCGGCCGTCACGGCAACAAGGGTGTCATCTCCAAGATCCTTCCGATCGAGGACATGCCCTTCCTCGAGGACGGCACGCCGGTCGACATCATCCTCAACCCGCTGGGTGTCCCGTCCCGAATGAACCCGGGACAGGTCCTGGAGATCCACCTCGGCTGGCTCGCCAGCCGCGGCTGGGACGTCTCCGGTGTGGCCGAGGAGTGGGCCGAGCGGCTGAAGGTCATCGGCGCCGACCGCGTCGAGCCCGGCACCAACGTCGCCACCCCCGTGTTCGACGGCGCCCGCGAGGACGAACTCGCCGGCCTGTTCGAGCACACGATCCCGAACCGCGACGGGGACCGCCTGGTCCTCCCGACCGGCAAGGCGCACCTGTTCGACGGCCGCTCCGGCGAGCCGTTCCCGGAGCCGGTCTCGATCGGCTACATGTACATCCTCAAGCTCCACCACCTGGTCGACGACAAGCTCCACGCTCGGTCGACCGGTCCGTACTCGATGATCACGCAGCAGCCGCTGGGTGGTAAGGCGCAGTTCGGTGGCCAGCGCTTCGGTGAGATGGAGGTGTGGGCGCTCGAGGCTTATGGCGCCGCTTACGCCCTCCAGGAGCTGCTGACCATCAAGTCCGACGACGTCACCGGCCGCGTGAAGGTCTACGAGGCCATCGTCAAGGGCGAGAACATCCCCGAGCCGGGCATTCCCGAGTCCTTCAAGGTGCTCATCAAGGAAATGCAGTCGCTCTGCCTCAACGTGGAGGTGCTGTCCTCGGACGGCATGTCCATCGAGATGCGCGACACCGACGAGGACGTCTTCCGCGCGGCGGAGGAGCTCGGTATCGACCTGTCCCGGCGTGAGCCGAGCAGCGTCGAAGAGGTCTGACGGGCCTGACGGGGGGCTCGCTCAAGAGCCCCCCGTCATCCCCGGGACCGTTCAGACCATGATTGAGACTCGACCCCGAAAGAGGGATTGACGCACAGTGCTCGACGTCAACTTCTTCGACGAGCTGCGGATCGGCCTTGCCACCGCGGACGACATCCGAACCTGGTCCCACGGCGAGGTCAAGAAGCCGGAGACCATCAACTACCGCACGCTCAAGCCCGAGAAGGACGGACTCTTCTGCGAGAAGATCTTCGGTCCGACCCGGGACTGGGAGTGCTACTGCGGCAAGTACAAGCGTGTCCGCTTCAAGGGCATCATCTGTGAGCGTTGTGGCGTCGAAGTCACGCGCGCCAAGGTGCGCCGCGAGCGGATGGGCCACATCGAGCTTGCCGCTCCCGTCACCCACATCTGGTACTTCAAGGGCGTCCCGTCGCGCCTCGGATACCTGCTGGACCTCGCGCCGAAGGACCTCGAGAAGGTCATCTACTTCGCCGCGTACATGATCACGTTCGTGGACGACGAGCGCCGCACCCGCGACCTCCCGTCCCTGGAGGCGCACGTCTCCATCGAGCGCCAGCAGATCGAGAACCGCCGCGACTCGGACCTCGAAGGCCGTGCCAAGAAGCTCGAGACCGACCTGGCCGAGCTCGAGGCCGAGGGCGCGAAGGCCGACGTGCGCCGCAAGGTGCGCGAAGGTGCCGAGCGCGAGATGAAGCAGCTCCGTGACCGCGCCCAGCGCGAGATCGACCGCCTCGACGAGGTGTGGGCCCGCTTCAAGAACCTCAAGGTCCAGGACCTCGAGGGCGACGAGCTGCTCTACCGCGAGCTGCGCGACCGTTTCGGTACGTACTTCGACGGCTGCATGGGCGCCGCGGCGCTGCAGAAGCGCCTGGAGTCCTTCGACCTCGACGAGGAGGCCGAGCGCCTCCGCGAGATCATCCGTACCGGCAAGGGCCAGAAGAAGACCCGTGCGCTCAAGCGCCTCAAGGTCGTCTCCGCGTTCCTGCAGACCAGCAACAAGCCCAAGGGCATGGTTCTGGACTGCGTCCCGGTGATCCCGCCGGACCTGCGTCCGATGGTGCAGCTGGACGGTGGCCGCTTCGCGACCTCCGACCTGAACGACCTGTACCGCCGCGTGATCAACCGCAACAACCGCCTGAAGCGCCTTCTCGACCTCGGTGCCCCCGAGATCATCGTGAACAACGAGAAGCGCATGCTCCAGGAGGCCGTCGACGCCCTCTTCGACAACGGTCGTCGTGGTCGTCCGGTGACCGGTCCCGGCAACCGTCCCCTGAAGTCCCTCAGCGACATGCTGAAGGGCAAGCAGGGCCGATTCCGCCAGAACCTCCTCGGCAAGCGCGTGGACTACTCCGCGCGTTCCGTGATCGTCGTCGGCCCGCAGCTGAAGCTGCACCAGTGCGGTCTGCCCAAGGCCATGGCGCTGGAGCTCTTCAAGCCGTTCGTGATGAAGCGCCTGGTGGACCTGAACCACGCGCAGAACATCAAGTCGGCGAAGCGCATGGTCGAGCGCGGCCGCACGGTCGTCTACGACGTGCTCGAAGAGGTCATCGCCGAGCACCCGGTCCTGCTGAACCGTGCGCCCACGCTGCACCGCCTCGGCATCCAGGCCTTCGAGCCCCAGCTGGTCGAAGGCAAGGCCATCCAGATCCACCCGCTCGTCTGCACCGCGTTCAACGCGGACTTCGACGGTGACCAGATGGCCGTGCACCTGCCGCTGTCGGCAGAGGCGCAGGCCGAGGCCCGCATCCTGATGCTGTCCTCGAACAACATCCTGAAGCCGGCGGACGGCCGTCCCGTCACCATGCCGACCCAGGACATGGTGCTGGGTCTGTTCTTCCTCACCACCGACGGCGAGCTCCGTGACGTCAAGGGCGAGGGCCGCGCGTTCGGCTCCACGGCCGAGGCGACCATGGCGTTCGACAACGGTGAGCTGGCGCTCCAGTCGGCCGTCGACATCCGCTTCCCGGTGGGCACCATCCCGCCGCGCGGCTGGGTGCCCCCGGTCCGCGAAGAGGGCGAGCAGGAGTTCCAGCCGGGCGACAGCTTCCGTCTGCGCACCACCCTGGGCCGCGCGCTCTTCAACGAGCTGCTGCCCGAGGACTACCCGTTCGTCGACTACTCGGTGGGCAAGAAGCAGCTCTCCGAGATCGTCAACGACCTGGCGGAGCGCTACCCCAAGGTCATCGTGGCGGCGACGCTCGACAACCTGAAGGCGGCCGGCTTCCACTGGGCGACCCGTTCGGGCGTCACCGTGGCCATCTCCGACGTCGTCGTGCCCGAGGCCAAGAAGGCCATCGTCAAGGGCTACGAGGACCTGGACGAGAAGGTCCAGAAGCAGTACGAGCGCGGTCTGATCACCAAGGACGAGCGCACGCAGGAGCTCATCGCGATCTGGACCAAGGCGACCAACGAGGTTGCCGAGGCGATGAACGCGAACTTCCCCAAGACGAACCCCATCTTCATGATGGTTGACTCGGGTGCCCGAGGAAACATGATGCAGATGCGACAGATCGCCGGTATGCGTGGTCTGGTGTCGAACGCGAAGAACGAGACCATCCCGCGTCCGATCAAGGCGTCCTTCCGTGAGGGCCTCACCGTTCTGGAGTACTTCATCTCCACGCACGGTGCCCGTAAGGGTCTGGCGGACACCGCCCTGCGTACCGCCGACTCGGGTTACCTCACCCGTCGTCTGGTGGACGTCTCGCAGGACGTCATCATCCGCGAGGAGGACTGCGGCACCGAGCGCGGCCTCAAGCTCAAGATCGGTGTCAAGGACGAGGCCGGCGTTCTGCGCAAGGCCGACGACGTCGAGACCTCCATCTACGCCCGCATGCTGGCCGAGGACGTCGTCATCGGCGGCAAGGTCATCGCGCCGGCGAACGTGGACCTCGGTGACGTGCTCATCGACGCCCTCATCGCGAACGGCGTCGAGGAGGTCAAGACCCGCTCGGTCCTGACCTGTGAGTCCGCGGTCGGCACCTGTGCCTTCTGCTACGGACGCTCGCTCGCCACCGGCAAGCTGGTCGACATCGGTGAGGCGGTCGGCATCATCGCCGCCCAGTCCATCGGTGAGCCCGGTACCCAGCTGACGATGCGTACCTTCCACACCGGTGG
This sequence comes from Streptomyces sp. NPDC006544, assembly GCF_040611715.1. Classification (NCBI taxonomy): domain Bacteria; kingdom Bacillati; phylum Actinomycetota; class Actinomycetes; order Kitasatosporales; family Streptomycetaceae; genus Streptomyces; species Streptomyces sp. NPDC006544. The sequence continues at coordinate 112,052 of NZ_JBEXOV010000002.1, forward strand.
TGTGGCCGGTGACGACATCACGCAGGGTCTGCCGCGTGTCGTCGAGCTCTTCGAAGCCCGTACCCCGAAGGGTGTCGCCCCGATCTCCGAGGCCGCCGGCCGCGTGCGGATCGAGGAGACCGAGAAGACCAAGAAGATCGTCATCATGCCGGACGACGGTAGCGAGGAGACGGCCTTCCCGATCTCCAAGCGCGCCAAGGTCATCGTCGGCGAGGGCGACCACGTCGAGGTCGGCCAGAAGCTCACCATGGGTGCGACCAACCCGCACGACGTGCTGCGCATCCTCGGCCAGCGTGCGGTCCAGGTCCACCTGGTCGGCGAAGTCCAGAAGGTCTACAACTCGCAGGGCGTGTCGATCCACGACAAGCACATCGAGATCATCATCCGGCAGATGCTCCGCCGCGTGACGATCATCGAGTCCGGCGACGCGGAGCTCCTGCCGGGCGAGCTCGTCGAGCGGTCGAAGTTCGAGACCGAGAACCGTCGCGTGGTCACCGAGGGCGGTCACCCCGCCTCCGGCCGTCCGCAGCTGATGGGTATCACCAAGGCCTCGCTCGCCACCGAGTCGTGGCTGTCGGCGGCGTCCTTCCAGGAGACGACCAGGGTTCTGACGGACGCGGCGATCAACGCCAAGTCCGACTCCCTGATCGGCCTCAAGGAGAACGTCATCATCGGTAAGCTCATCCCGGCCGGTACGGGCCTCGCCCGCTACCGCAACATCCGGGTCGAGCCGACCGAGGAAGCCAAGGCCGCGATGTACTCGGCCGTCGGCTACGACGACATCGACTACTCGCCCTTCGGCACCGGCTCCGGCCAGGCGGTCCCGCTGGAGGACTACGACTACGGCCCGTACAACGGCTGAGGTCGTCTGAGCAGTAGGTAGTACGAAGAAGCCCCCCGCGGCTCCGAGAGGAGCTACGGGGGGCTTCTTCGTGTGCGGGGACGCCTCCGGGGGCGTCCCCGCATCAGGAGCGCTCGCGCCGGCGCAGGCCCGTGACCGTGACCGAGGCCAGGGCCAGGAGGGCGAGGGTGGCGCCTGCCAGGCCCGGGGTGAGGCCCTTCGGGGTGAAGGTGCAGGAGAGCTTGCCGGTGCCGGCGGGGACGTCCATGGAGACCAGGCCGTGGAAGCTCTTCACGGGGGCCGTGCACTGCCAGCCGGGGACGTCCGTCATCGCGAAGACGGCGGTGCCCGTGGAGCCCTTCGGGAGGGTGGCCTCGATGGTGTGGCCGCCCGCGGTGACCTGCGTGGCGCCCGTGGCCGTCAGCCGGCCGACGGCCTCGGTGAGTGCCCCGCGGTCCAGGCAGCCGATGGGGTGCTGCCCGGCGGTGGCGCCCTGGGTCCGCGTCCTCACCGTGACCGCGACCGTGCCGTCCGCGGGGACCTCGCCGAGCGGCAGGACGCCCGCCATCCGGTCTTCCAGGGGCCTCTCGGCGCCGCCCGAGGCGAGGGTGCCGTAGAGCTCGGGGGAGTACCAGAAGGCCTCGGAGCCGGGCGTGCACCGGGCGGCGTAGGTCTGCTCCGTGGCGGTGCCGCCGGCGCTGACGTCCGGGACCCGGTAGACGGTGGCGCCGAGCACGTTCTCCTGGCGGGCGTAGACGCTGTCCGCCGGGTTGGGGGAGGCGTACGGGGCGCTGCGCACGGTGACCAGGGGCGGGGCGGGGAACTTCGCGCCGGTCCAGGTGCCCGGGCCGTCGCCGGGCCGGACCCGGGCGCCGATCGAGAAGATCGCGTCCAGGACGGGGTTGTCGGCGCCGAAGAAGGTCCGGCCGTCGTTCTTGTAGCCGTAGCCCAGGGGTTCGAGGGCCTTGTAGGTGGCCTCGGGCAGGTAGCTGCTGTAGTACTGCGGGCCCTCCGCCCGGAGCGCGAGCGCGTCGTTGTACGAGGTCTGCGGCGCACCCGGGTCGGTGCGGTAAGCGGGCCAGCCGGCCACGGACCGGACGGCCTCGAAGTGGCGGGTGATCGACTCGTTGGAGGTGGCGACCGGCTTCGCCCAGCGCTCCCGCGAGCGGCGGGCGTCCGCGTTGTGGGCGGCCGCCGTGGACTCGGCGAAGACGACGCCGATCATCAGCACCGCGGCCACGGGGATCAGGAAGCGGCGCCTGTCGCCCAGCGCCAGCAGGACCAGGGCCAGCAGCGACACCGCGCCGCCCCCGAGGACGGCGAGCCAGGTGGTGCCGCCGAAGTCGTCGGTGTGGCGGAGCGCGAAGGTGGCGGCGACCAGCAGGGCGGCGGTCAGTGCCAGGTGCGACGGGCGCGGCCGGTGGGCCAGCGACAGCCAGGCGACGACCACGACCATCCCGCTGAAGACGAACGCCTCGCGGTAGGGGTTGCCGTTCGGCACCGCCAGCCCGTGCCACACGTACTGGGTGGGCGGGAACTGGAAGGAGAGGAGGACCAGCAGGGTCGCCGACGCCCAGACCAGGCGGGTCTTGCGCGCGACGGAGGAGTTCAGGAGGAACGACCCGGCCAGGATCAGGCCGAGCGAGGCCACGTACAGCCGGGGACGGCCGCCCCACAGGTAGGTGCCGGGGAGCATGCCCGTCAGGAAGACCTCGAGCCGTACGGGAACGAACGCGGCGGCCCCCGTCGGCTGCGCGGCCCCGCTGGACAGGAACGACGGCAGGAGCAGGGGGAGCGTGAGCAGGACGCCCGTCGCGGTGGCGGTCGCCGCCCGCCACAGGGCGCGCAGCCGCTGCGCGCCGGTCAGGTCGAGCACGACGAGGCGGATGGCGAGCAGCACGCAGGCGGCCATCGTGGCCATCATCGCCGTGTAGAAGTTCCCGAACCAGGCGAGCGCGACCAGCAGGGCCACGCCGGGCCAGCGGCGCTCCTCCAGGCACCATTCGACGGCGATGCCGAGGAGCGGGAGGGCGACCAGGCCCCAGAGCCACATGGGGATGTACGAGGCGTCGCTCAGCGCCCAGCCGCACAGGCCGTACACGGCTCCGAGCACGCCCCGCTGCCACCAGGGGCCGGGGTGCAGCTTGCCGAGGTAGACGGCCATCACGGCGGCGGCGGCGCCCATGGTGAGGGGGGTGAGCGCGAAGACGGCGAGGTCCACGTGTGCGCGGGGGACCAGGACGACCAGCCAGGAGAAGGGGTTCCCGAGGTACGTGTAGGCGTCGGACAGGAACTGCTGGCCGAAGCCGCCGCGCCAGGTGAACAGGAGGTCGCCCGCGGCCTGCCCGTGGACCAGGTCCCACAGCGCCCGGTGGAAGGGGACGTACTGGTTGGCCTGGTCGTTGACGGCGCGGCCGGTGTCCCCGAAGGGGAAGGTGCCGCGGGCCGCCCAGGAGGCGCAGAAGGCGCCCGCGGTGACGAGGAAGGCCAGCAGGGGGGCGGAGAGCCGCCGCAGGCGCCGGCCCGCTCGCCTGGCGGGAGCCCGGTCCGGGGCGGGCGGGTCGGGCGGGCCGTCGGTCGTCGCCGGCTCGATCGTGGCCGTCCCCAATGTCCCGCTCCCTGGTGTGATGGTGCCCGGTCGTGCCGTTTGCGCCGAATCGCTGGGCAGTTTAGTGGCCGGGGGGTCCGCGCCCGGCAGGGACGGGGGGTGTGGACCGCATGTTCGAAATGGCCCTCGGAGCCGAAGGGCTCTAGCACACGCGCACCACGTCCGCACATCGGAGGGGCCGTACCCCCGCCCCGGCCGTGCGGCTACTGGCCTGCGGGTACTCCGGGCAGCCGGGCCGGGGGCTTTTGTTTTGACCGGAGTGGATGCGGTAGGTACGCTCAGACCTTGTGCCTGGGGTGTGCCTGGGCTCCTGTGCGTGTCCATCAACCGCACTCGAGCCGTATCGGGCCACTGCGATCCATGCGTTTCCGTGCTTGCGCGGGAGTCCGCCGGATCCGACACACCCGACCGCGTGGGTCGGCGAATGTTCCAGGTTAGTTTCACTACACGGCACACAGAAACCGGAGAAGTAGTGCCTACGATCCAGCAGCTGGTCCGGAAGGGCCGGCAGGACAAGGTCGAGAAGACCAAGACCCCCGCGCTTGAGGCTTCGCCCCAGCGTCGCGGCGTCTGCACGCGTGTGTTCACGACCACCCCGAAGAAGCCGAACTCGGCACTCCGTAAGGTCGCGCGTGTGCGTCTGACCTCCGGTATCGAGGTCACGGCCTACATTCCGGGCGAGGGACACAACCTGCAGGAGCACTCGATCGTGCTCGTGCGTGGTGGCCGTGTGAAGGACCTGCCGGGTGTTCGTTACAAGATCATCCGCGGTGCGCTTGACACCCAGGCTGTCAAGAACCGCAAGCAGGCCCGCAGCCGCTACGGCGCCAAGAAGGAGAAGTAGAAATGCCTCGTAAGGGCCCCGCCCCGAAGCGCCCGGTCATCATCGACCCGGTCTATGCATCTCCTCTGGTGACGTCGCTCATCAACAAGATCCTCCTGAACGGCAAGCGCTCCACCGCCGAGCGCATCGTTTACGGCGCCATGGAAGGCCTCCGCGAGAAGACCGGCAACGACCCGGTCATCACGCTGAAGCGCGCGCTCGAGAACGTCAAGCCGTCCCTCGAGGTCAAGTCCCGTCGTGTCGGTGGCGCCACCTACCAGGTGCCGATCGAGGTCAAGCCGGGCCGTCAGTCGACCCTCGCGCTGCGCTGGCTCGTGGGTTACTCCCGCGCCCGCCGCGAGAAGACGATGACCGAGCGCCTCATGAACGAGCTGCTCGACGCCTCGAACGGTCTTGGCGCTGCCGTCAAGAAGCGTGAGGACACGCACAAGATGGCCGAGTCCAACAAGGCCTTCGCGCACTACCGCTGGTAGTCCCAACCCACATCGAGACCGAGAGAAGACTGAGCCGATATGGCTACCACTTCGCTTGACCTGGCCAAGGTGCGCAACATCGGCATCATGGCTCACATCGACGCGGGCAAGACGACCACCACCGAGCGCATCCTGTTCTACACCGGTGTGTCGTACAAGATCGGTGAAGTCCACGACGGCGCTGCCACGATGGACTGGATGGAGCAGGAGCAGGAGCGCGGCATCACGATCACGTCTGCCGCGACGACCTGCCACTGGCCGCTCGAAGACGTCGACCACACCATCAACATCATCGACACCCCGGGTCACGTCGACTTCACCGTCGAGGTGGAGCGTTCGCTCCGCGTCCTCGACGGCGCCGTCACCGTGTTCGACGGTGTCGCCGGTGTGGAGCCGCAGTCCGAGACCGTCTGGCGTCAGGCCGACCGCTACGGCGTGCCGCGCATCTGCTTCGTCAACAAGCTGGACCGCACCGGCGCTGAGTTCCACCGCTGTGTCGACATGATCAAGGACCGCCTCGGTGCGGTTCCGATCGTCATGCAGCTCCCCATCGGCGCCGAGATGGACTTCCAGGGCGTTGTCGACCTGGTCACCATGAAGGCGTTCGTCTGGTCCGCCGAGGCGACCAAGGGCGAGATGTACGACATCGTCGACATCCCGGACACCCACAAGGAAGCCGCTGAAGAGTGGCACGCCAAGCTGGTCGAGACGGTCGCCGAGAACGACGACCAGATCATGGAGCTGTTCCTGGAGGGCGTCGAGCCCACCGTCGAGCAGCTGCACGCCGCTGTGCGTCGCATCATCATCGGCTCCAAGGGTGACAACGGCGCCACGGTCACTGCCGTGTTCTGTGGCACGGCGTTCAAGAACAAGGGCGTTCAGCCCCTGCTCGACGCCGTCGTCCGCTACCTCCCGTCGCCCCTGGACATCGAGGCCATCGAAGGCCACGACGTCCGGGACGCCGAGGTCGTCGTGAAGCGCAAGCCGTCTGACGACGAGCCCCTCGCGGCGCTCGCGTTCAAGATCATGCGCGACCCGCACCTCGGCAAGCTCACCTTCGTCCGGGTTTACTCGGGCCGCCTGGAGGCCGGCACCGCGGTGCTGAACTCCGTCAAGGGCAAGAAGGAGCGCATCGGCAAGATCTACCGCATGCACGCCAACAAGCGTGAAGAGATCGAGTCGGTGGGCGCCGGCGACATCGTCGCCGTCATGGGCCTGAAGCAGACCACCACCGGTGAGACGCTGTGTGACGACAAGAACCCCGTGATCCTGGAGTCCATGGACTTCCCGGCTCCGGTGATCCAGGTCGCCATCGAGCCCAAGTCCAAGGGTGACCAGGAGAAGCTGGGTGTCGCCATCCAGTCTCTCGCGGAGGAGGACCCCTCCTTCCACGTTCACTCGGACGAAGAGACCGGCCAGACCATCCTCGGTGGTATGGGCGAGCTGCACCTCGAGGTGCTGGTCGACCGTATGAAGCGCGAGTTCAAGGTCGAGGCCAACGTCGGCAAGCCGCAGGTCGCTTACCGCGAGACGATCCGCCAGACGGTGGAGCGTCACGACTACACCCACAAGAAGCAGACCGGTGGTACCGGTCAGTTCGCCAAGGTGCAGATCGCGATCGAGCCGATCCTCGAGGCCGACGGTCCGGCGTACGAGTTCGTGAACAAGGTCACCGGTGGCCGCATCCCGAGGGAGTACATCCCCTCGGTCGACGCGGGTGCGCAGGAAGCCATGAAGTTCGGCATCCTCGCCGGCTACGAGATGACCGGCGTTCGCGTCATCCTTCTCGACGGTGGCTACCACGAGGTCGACTCCTCCGAGCTCGCCTTCAAGATCGCCGGTTCGCAGGCTTTCAAGGAGGCCGCGCGCAAGGCTTCTCCCGTGCTCCTCGAGCCGATGATGGCCGTCGAGGTCACCACGCCGGAGGAGTCCATGGGTGACGTCATCGGTGACATCAACTCCCGCCGTGGCCAGATCCAGGCCATGGAGGAGCGTCACGGCGCTCGCCTCGTGAAGGGCCTCGTGCCCCTCTCGGAGATGTTCGGCTACGTCGGAGACCTCCGCAGCAAGACCTCGGGTCGCGCCAGCTACTCGATGCAGTTCGACTCCTACGCCGAGGTTCCCCGGAACGTCGCCGAGGAGATCATCGCGAAGGCCAAGGGCGAGTAACTCTTCCGAGTACACGCTTTAGGCTTGTCACCGGAGCCTCAGGGGCAACAGGAGCAACCCTCCCGTTGCCCCGGGGGTACCGGCTATCCAGCAAAGATCACCTGGCGCCGATGAGCAAGGCGTACAGAACCACTCTCCAGGAGGACCCCGTGGCGAAGGCGAAGTTCGAGCGGACTAAGCCGCACGTCAACATCGGCACCATCGGTCACATTGACCACGGTAAGACGACCCTCACGGCCGCCATTACCAAGGTGCTGCACGACGCGTACCCGGACCTGAACGAGGCCTCGGCCTTCGACCAGATCGACAAGGCTCCCGAAGAGCGCCAGCGCGGTATCACCATCTCCATCGCGCACGTCGAGTACCAGACCGAGGCGCGTCACTACGCCCACGTCGACTGCCCGGGTCACGCGGACTACATCAAGAACATGATCACCGGTGCCGCGCAGATGGACGGCGCGATCCTCGTGGTCGCCGCCACCGACGGCCCGATGCCGCAGACCAAGGAGCACGTGCTCCTGGCCCGCCAGGTCGGCGTCCCCTACATCGTCGTCGCCCTGAACAAGGCCGACATGGTGGACGACGAGGAGATCCTGGAGCTCGTCGAGCTCGAGGTGCGCGAGCTCCTCTCCGACTACGAGTTCCCGGGCGACGACCTTCCGGTCGTCCGCGTCTCCGCGCTGAAGGCGCTCGAGGGCGACAAGGAGTGGGGCGAGAAGCTTCTCGGCCTCATGTCCGCCGTCGACGAGGCCATCCCGACCCCGCCGCGTGACACCGAGCTGCCGTTCCTCATGCCCGTCGAGGACGTCTTCACGATCACCGGTCGCGGTACCGTCGTCACCGGCCGTATCGAGCGTGGTGTCCTGAAGGTCAACGAGACCGTCGACATCATCGGTATCAAGGAGACCAAGACCACCACCACGGTCACCGGTATCGAGATGTTCCGCAAGCTCCTCGACGAGGGCCAGGCGGGCGAGAACGTCGGTCTGCTCCTCCGTGGCATCAAGCGCGAGGACGTCGAGCGCGGCCAGGTCATCATCAAGCCCGGTTCGGTCACCCCGCACACCGAGTTCGAGGCCCAGGCCTACATCCTGTCGAAGGACGAGGGTGGCCGTCACACCCCCTTCTTCAACAACTACCGTCCGCAGTTCTACTTCCGTACCACGGACGTCACGGGTGTCGTCACCCTGCCGGCCGGCACGGAGATGGTCATGCCGGGCGACAACACCGAGATGACGGTCGCGCTGATCCAGCCGGTCGCCATGGAGGAAGGCCTCAAGTTCGCCATCCGTGAGGGTGGTCGTACCGTGGGCGCCGGCCAGGTCACCAAGATCACGAAGTAATTCGTGTTCTGACCTGGTAGCTCGCGCGAGCGGGCACCACGTTTGACAGGAGGGCCCCGACCCCGTCGTTCGCGCGACGGGGGAGGGGCCCTTCGTCGTGCGCAGGCGACCGGCCCGTACGCGACCGGGCTCGTATGCGACCGGTTCCGTACGCGACCCGCTCCGTCCGCGGGCACGCGAAGAGGGCCGCACCCAGGTGGGTGCGGCCCTCTTCGCGCTCCGTACCGCGCCGTGCCGTGCGCGGCGCGGCGGTCAGTTCGCGCGCAGGGACTCGGTGAACTCGACGCAGGCCGCGTGGTCGGGCAGCAGGCCCGTCGCGAGGGCGTCGGCCAGCGACGGCGCGGCCTCGTCGCGGGCGGACAGCAGCGGGACGTCCGCCGGCCAGTCGATGCCCAGGTCCGGGTCCAGCGGGTGCACCGAGTGCTCGCCCGTCGGGTTGTACGTCTCCGAGCAGAGGTAGGACAGCGTGGCGTCGTCGGTCAGCGCGCAGAAGCCGTGGCCCATGCCCTCGGGGATGTAGACCGCACGGCGGTCCACGTCGTCCAGCCGGACGCCCTCCCAGCGGCCGAAGGTCGGGGAGCCGACCCGCAGGTCCACGATGACGTCGAGCACGGCGCCGCGCACGCAGGTGACGTACTTGGCCTGGCCGCGCGGGACGTCGGCGAAGTGGATGCCGCGCACCACACCGCGCTGGGAGACGGAGAGGTTCGCCTGCGCCAGGTTCAGCGGGTGACCCACGACCTCGGCGAGGCGGTCGAAGCGGTACCACTCCATGAACATGCCGCGCGGGTCGCCGTGCTGCTGAGGGGTGATCTCGAAGACGCCCCCGAGGGAGAGTTCGCGGAACTTCACCGGGAGGCCTCCTCTTCGAGCAGACCGACCAGGTAGTCCCCGTAGCCGCTCTTGAGGAGGGGCTCGGCCAGTGCGCGCAGCTGCGCGGAGTCGATGAGCCCGGCCCGCCAGGCGGCCTCCTCGATGCAGCCGATCTTGAAGCCCTGACGCTCCTCGATCACGCGCACGAACTCCGAGGCCTGCACCATCGAGACGAAGGTGCCGGTGTCCAGCCAGGCGGTACCGCGGTCGAGGATGGTGACATTCAGCTCACCGGCCTGGAGGTAGGCGTCGTTGACGGCGGTGATCTCCAGCTCGCCGCGGGCGCTCGGCTTCAGGCCGCGGGCTATCTCCACGACGCGGTTGTCGTAGAAGTAGAGGCCCGGCACGGCGTAGCGCGACTTGGGCTTGACCGGCTTCTCCTCGATGGAGATGGCCTGGCCGTTGGCGTCGAACTCGACCACGCCGTACGCCGTCGGGTCCGCCACCGGGTACGCGAAGACCCGGCCGCCCTTGGAGTCGGTGTGCTCGGCGAGCCGGGTGCCGAGGCCACTGCCGTGGAAGATGTTGTCGCCGAGGATCAGGGCGACCGAGTCGTCACCGATGAAGTCGGCGCCGAGCACGAAGGCCTGGGCGATGCCCTCGGGGCGTTCCTGGACGGCGTACTCCAGACGGATGCCGAACTGCGAGCCGTCGCCGAGCAGTCGCTCGAACTGGTCGCGGTCGTCCGGAGTGGTGATGACGAGGATCTCGCTGATCCCGGCCATCACCAGCGTCGAGAGCGGGTAGTAGATCATCGGCTTGTCGAAGACGGGCAGCAGCTGCTTCGAGACTGCCCGCGTCAGAGGCCAGAGTCGGGATCCGGTGCCGCCGGCCAAGAGAATTCCACGCATGGCCCAACCCTATGCGAGAGCAACGGGGGCGCGAGGTCTGGGCCCATAACGGAATGGCCGGGGCCCCGTGGCGGAGTAGGCGAGCGGCTAGACTGTTTGTATTATGCGCATCCTCGTGACCGGCGGCGCCGGCTTCATCGGTTCAGAATTCGTCCGCCAGCAGCTCGGTTCGGACCCCTCGGCCCAGATCACCGTCTTCGACAAGCTGACGTACTCAGGTGTCGAGGCCAACCTCGCTCCCGTCGCGGACCACCCCGGCTACGCCTTCGTCAAGGGTGACATCTGCGACGCCGAGGCCGTCGACCAGGTGATGCCCGGCCACGACGTCGTCGTGCACTTCGCCGCGGAGTCCCACGTGGACCGCTCGATCGCCGGCGCCGGCCCCTTCGTGATGACCAACGTCGTGGGCACCCAGGTCCTCCTGGACGCCGCCCGCAAGCACGGCGTCGGCCGCTTCGTCCACATCTCCACCGACGAGGTGTACGGCTCGATCTCCGAGGGTTCCTGGACCGAGGAGTGGCCGCTGGTGCCCAACTCCCCGTACTCCGCCTCGAAGGCCTCCTCCGACCTGCTCGCGCTGGCCTACGCCCGGACGCACGGCATGGACGTCGTCGTCACGCGCTGCTCCAACAACTACGGGCACTACCAGTTCCCGGAGAAGGTCATCCCGCTGTTCGTCTCGAACCTGATGGACGGCAAGAAGGTCCCGCTGTACGGCCACGGCGGCAACGTCCGCGACTGGCTGCACGTCTCCGACCACTGCCGCGGCATCGACCTGGCGATGCGCAAGGGCCGCGGCGGCGAGGTCTACAACATCGGCGGCGGCGTGGAGCTCACCAACAAGGAGCTCACCGGCGTCCTGCTCGAGGCCGCGGGCCTCGGCTGGGACATGGTCGAGCGCGTCGAGGACCGCAAGGGCCACGACCTGCGCTACTCCATCGACATCAGCAAGATCGGCTCCGAGCTGGGCTACGCCCCGCAGGTCACCTTCGAGGACGGCATCGCGTCGACCATCGAGTGGTACCGCGCGAACCGCGCCTGGTGGGAGCCGCTGAAGGCCAAGGCAGCGCTGCAGAAGTGACCGCGAATCCAGCCGGCGCGCGCTGGCTCGTCACCGGCGCCGCCGGCATGCTCGGCCAGGACGTCCTGGCCGTGCTCGAAGGCGCCGGGATCGAGTCCGCGGGCCTGAGCCGCAGCGACCTCGACATCACCGATCCGGCCGCCGTCCAGGCGGCCGTGGACGGTGCGGCCGTGGTCGTGAACTGCGCCGGCTGGACCGACGTGGACGGCGCGGAGACGGCCGAGGAGGCCGCCACCGCTGTCAACGGCACCGGTGTACGGACCCTCGCCGCGGCCTGCGCCGGGGCCGGGGCCCGGCTGCTGCACGTCTCCAGCGACTACGTGCTGCCGGGCGACGCCTCGCAGCCGTACCCGGAGTCCGCCCCGACCGGCCCCGTCAACGCCTACGGCCGCTCCAAGCTGGTCGGCGAGCGGGCCGTGGCCGAACTGCTGCCGCGCGACGGCTACATCGTCCGCACCGCCTGGATGTACGGCGAGCACGGCCCGAACTTCGTCTCCACCATGCTCAAGCTGGCCACCCAGCGGGACACCGTCGACGTGGTCGACGACCAGCACGGCCAGCCCACCTGGTCCTACGCGCTCGCCCGGCGATTAGCCGAGCTCGGCCGAGCGGCTCTCGACGGCCGAGCACCCGGCGGGGTCTACCACGGCACCGCGAGCGGCCGGACCACCTGGTTCGGACTCGCCCGCGAGACCTACCGGCTCAGCGGCCTGGACCCCGAGCGGATCCGGCCGACTGACTCCGCCACGTTCGTCCGCCCCGCCGTCCGTCCCGCCTTCAGTGTCCTCGCCCACGGCCGCTGGACCGAGGTCGGCCTGGCCCCGCTCGCGGACTGGCGCGAGCAGCTGGCCGAAGCCCTGGCCCTCCCGGCCTTCGCGGTGCGCCACGGCGCGGACCGCGAAGGGGACGTCGGATGAGCTCCCCGCCGAGCCGGCCGCGCCGGACCCTCGGAGCTGTCTCAGCTGTCGGAACCCTCGCCCTGCCCATCGTCGCCCTCGCCCCGGGTGAGGCGGCTCACCCTGTGATCCCGGCCCATCCTCCCGGCTCCACCGCCGCAGTGCTCGCTATGCTGATCGCACTGAGGCCCGGTTTCTCCTCTACGGCTCCGGAAGCCGTCCAAGGCCCCGGAAAGACAGGCGTCGCGAGCCCGACGGGCGCCGACGCGGGCGGGAAATGACCGTGTCCGCCCCCGAAGTCCCACCGATCCCCGCGCACTTGTCTGTGCCACATCCTGCTGGAGTTAGCGTGTCCCAATACGACGATGTCTGGCTGGTCATCCCGGCCTATAACGAGGGGCAGGTGATCGCCGACGTCGTCGAGGGAGCGCGCAAGACCTTTCCGAACATAGTCGTCGTCGACGACGGCAGCTCGGACGACTCCGCCCGGCACATCGCGACCACCGGGGCCCACCTGGTGCAGCACCCGGTCAACCTCGGCCAGGGCGCCGCCCTCCAGACCGGTCTGAAGTACGCGCTCTCCCAGCCGGGCGCCCGCTACTTCGCCACCTTCGACGCGGACGGCCAGCACCAGACCGACGACGTCGAGAAGATGGTCGCGGTACTGCGCGGGGGCGAGGCCGACGTGGTGCTCGGCTCGCGCTTCATCGAGCAGAACGGCCAAGTGCCGTGGATCAAGCGGGTCGTGCTGCGCACGGCCGCGGCCGTCAGCCCGACCGCCCGCAAGCTCAACCTCACCGACTCGCACAACGGCCTGCGCGTACTGGGCCGCAAGGCGGCCGAGCAGGTGCAGATAACCCACAACGGCATGGCCCACGCCTCCGAGATCGTCGGCTACCTGGCCGGCTCCGGACTGCGCGTCGTCGAGGTCCCCGTGAACATCCTCTACACCGACTACTCGCGCGCCAAGGGTCAGTCCCTGATCAACGGCGTCAACATCCTCTTCGACATCACCCTGCGGGAGCGTGGCCGCCGATGAAGTACTTCTGGATCCAGCTGGTGCTCATCCTGGGCTCCGTCTCGTTGGCCCTGATGTTCATACGCAACTGGGACCAGGCGAAGACCCGGGCCTGGAAGCGCATCGCCTTCTCCGTCTTCGTCGTCGTCAACGTCTACGCCGTGCTGCGTCCGACGGACGTCACGTGGCTGGCGCACGCGCTCGGCGTCGGCCGGGGCACCGACCTGGTGCTGTACGTGATGGTCCTGGCCATGGGCTTCCTCACCCTCAACACCTTCCTGCGCTTCCGCTCGCTGGAGAAGAAGATCACCGACCTGGCCCGGACGGTGGCCCTCAGCGAGGGCGTGCGCCACAACGGGGAGCGCCTCGGCCAGGACGCGGTCTCCCCGATCGTTCCGACCGGGTCCGCACCCTCCGCGGAGCCCGAGGCGGCCGTGACGGCCGAGGTCGCGTCGGACTCCGTCAAGGCCTGAGGAACCGGGGGACCGCGATGGTGACCTTAGACTTCCTGATCCCCTACTACGGGGACGTCCGGTTGATGCAGGGCGCCGTCCGCAGCGTCCTGGCCCAGACGGATCCGGACTTCCGGCTCGTCGTCGTCGACGACGGCCAGGAGCCGGAGGTCCCCGGCTGGTTCGCGGCGCTCGGCGACGAGCGGGTCACCTACGCCCGCAACGAGCGGAACCTCGGCATCACCGAGAACTTCAGGAAGTGCGTGCGCCTCTCGCGGGCCGACTACGTCGTCATCATGGGCTGCGACGACGTGCTCCACCGGCACTACGTGAGGACCGTACGGGAGCTCGCGCAGGCCCATCCGGGCATCGGCATGATCCAGCCCGGGGTAGAGATCATCGACTCCGAAGGCCGGGTCACCGCCGGACTCGTGGACAAGGTCAAGCGCATGGTCTACGCCCCTCGGGTCCGGGGCCGGCGCACGATGGCGGGGGAGGAACTCGCCGTCAGCGTCCTGCGCGGGAACTGGCTGTACTTCCCGTCCATCGCCTGGCGGGGCGAGGCCCTGCGCCAGGTGAGCTTCCAGGCCGAGTACTCGGTGATCCAGGACCTCGCGCTCGTGGTCGACCTCCTCGAACTCGGCGAGGGGATGGTGATCGACGACTCGGCCACCGTCTTCCAGTACCGCCGCCACGCCGTCAGCGAGTCCTCGGTCCAGGCCTTCACCGGCACCCGCTTCACCGAGGCCGCGCGCTACTTCGACGCGGTCGCCGGCCGGATGGACGCCCGCGGCTGGTCCAGGGCCGCCCGCGCCGCCCGCTTCCACAGCGGCTCCCGCTTCCACGCGCTCTCGATGCTGCCGGGCGCCCTGCGCCACGGCCGGCGCGAGGGCGTGCGCAACCTGGCCCGGCACGCCTTCACCCCGGGCGTCCCCCGCTAGCACCGGCGCTGCGTGACGCGCCATGAGAAACGGCCTGCGGCCGGTCCAAGGACCGGCCGCAGGCCGTTTCTCATCGCCCGTGCACTACTTCTTGGCACGCTCCAGGAAGTAGCTTCCGCACTCGTGGTCGATCGCGAACATCGGGCACTTGCCGTTCCCCTGCCGCAGGTTGTGCGAGTTCCAGGCGAGCTGGGAGAGGGCGTTGTCGTCCGGGGACCCGGGCATGTACTGGTTCGCGGTGGCGGAGCCCGCCATCCCGAAGAGCAGCGTCATCGCGCACAGCGCGCCGATGACACCCGCGGGGGACCGCTTGGCGAGCCGGTTCGGCAGCCGCGTCTCGTTCGCCCGCATCCAGTCCCGGACGCGCTGGGAGGCGTAGTACGCGGCCAGACCCGTGAGGGCGATCAGGCAGTACGTGATCTGGTGGCTGGTGCGCGGGTACAGCTGCACCACCCCGTCCTGCTCCATGTGCGAGGCGTACCAGTAGCGCAGCAGGAACGCGCTGGCCGCGCACGCGGCGAGGGTGATCACCGCGGGCTTGCGCAGGGCCAGACCGAGGGCCGTGGCCAGGCCGATCACCAGCACGACGCTGAACAACTGGACACCGCCGAGCTCGCCGAGCGGCGGCAGGCCGATCGTGCGCTGCGCGCCGGGGGCGTTGTTGCCCCACATCGCGAAGTACGCGGGGTCGGTGGAGGTGTCGAAGTAGAAGAACGTGTCCTTGGTGCCCCGCGAACGCAGCAGGCTCACCATGTACTTGCCGGCCAGCGCGAGGAACACGACCAGGGACGCGCCCAGCGGGAGCACGGCGTCGACCAGCGTCCGCTTGCCGCCCTCGCGGTACTTCAGCGCCAGGACGATCGTGAACAGCACGGCCACACCGACCGCGGACCAGACGAACCAGCCCGAGTACAGCAGGAATATCAGGGCGAGGATGGCTCCGAGACCGCCGCCCATCAGCATCGACCGCTTGCGCCCCAGCAGACTGGAGCGCTGCACCACGTCGAGCAGCTTGGCGAGGACCGGGATCACGACGACGAGCACGAGCGCCGAGTACGGCTTGTAGAGGTCCACCAGCGGCAGCATGGCGGTGACCCCGACGCCGAGCGCCCACAGCGGGGGCAGCAGCATGCGCCACACCAGGTAGGCGACGGGCCCGGAGACGGCGACGAAGCCGATCATCATCCACTTCGTGGCCTTGCCCATGTCACCGCCGAACACCTCGAAGGCGCCGGCGAGCAGGTACGGGAAGCCGGGCGGGTACATCGACGGCAGCGGCACCCCGTCGATGATGTTGAGCCCCCACTGCTGGAGGTAGCCGATGTCACCGCCGAGGCCGTTCAGCGGCCAGTCGGCGCCGCGCAGCGCCACCACGTGGCCGGCTGCCGTCACACCGGTGGCCAGACCGGCCACGGCGGCCGCGCCGACCCGCACGGCGACGGCGGGCACCATCCTGGCGAGGAAGAGATAGAGGAGTACGGTCGCCCCCAGCAGCACCAACAGCCGGAGCTGGATCGCCGCCAGGCCGCTGACCTGACCGATCCGTTCCATCGGGTTGACCCGCAGGCGCCTGCCCAGGTAGGTGAGCAGCCCTGCGAAGAAGAGGGAAGTGCCCACCTCGGCGCCGATGAGTACCAGAGAGCGTGAAATCCGGCGGTACGGCTTCGGCCGATCAGCCCGGCGCTCCGCGCCCGGTGTTGGTTTGAGGGCGATGTCTATCATGGCCTGTGACCTTACCGGCCCACGCCCTGCTGGTGTGACGGCGATCAGGCCGCCAGAGCCCCCGGAGCAGCGGAATTACGGCCTCCGTCCGGCAGTGGCGCAGGGATTGTGAACGAATTCACGGGCAGGTGCCCGCGGACGTTTCCCTTCCGTTCCCCAACGCCCCCGCGGACGCTCCGCCCGGCACCCCGACTCAGTGCTTCCCGACGCGTTGCGGCGGGTTGTACGGAGCGCACTTGCCGTGCTCGGCGAACTTCGGGCACTCCCCGTTCGGCAGCCGCACGTTGTGCGCGGTCCACGTCAGCTGCCCGTTGGAGTTCTCACCGGGGCTCGCCGGCATGTAGGCGTTGGCGGTGGCGGACCCGGCCATCCCGAAGAGCAGCCCCGACGCGCACAGCGCACCGATGACCATGGCCCGGGGCGTGCCCGCGGCGCCCGCCGTCCTGCGCGGCTCCCCGGCGGTCGCGGCGCCCCCGTGGGCACGGGACCACGCCCTGACCCGCTGCACGGTGAGGTACACCGCCAGACCCGTGAGCGCGATCAGGCAGTAGGTGATCTGCAGGCTGGTGCGCGGGTACAGCTGCACGGCACCGTCCCGCTCCATGTGCGAGGCGTACCAGTAGCGCAGCAGGAAGGCGCTTCCCGTGCAGGCGGCCAGGGTCAGCACGGCCGGGCGCCGCAGACCGAGGGTGAGGGCCACACCGAGCCCGATCACCAGGACGACGCTGAACAGCTGGACGCCGCCGAGCTCACCCAGCGGCGGCCAGCCCGCCACGCGCTGACGGCCCGGGAAGGCGCCGCCCCACATCGCGAAGTAGGCGGGGTCGCTGAAGGTGTCGAAGTAGAAGTACCCGTCCTTGGTGGAGCCGCCCGTGGCGAGCAGGTTCACCAGGTAGCTGCCGGCCAGGAGGAGGAAGGCGGCGGCGGAGGCGCCCAGCGCCAGCAGCCCGTCCGCCAGGGCGCGCTTTCCGCCCGCGCGGGCGAGCCGCACCAGCACGAGGGCGAACAGCACGACCACGCCGACCGCGGACCAGAGGAACCAGCCCGAGTACAGCAGGAACATCGCGGCGAGCAGCACCCCGAGCCCGGCGCCCGCCGCCGTCGCGCGCTTGCGTCCCAGCTCGGCCGAGCGCTGCACCACGTCGACCAGCTTGGCGAAGACCGGGATCACGACGATCAGGACGAGCGCCGAGTACGGCTTGTACAGGTCCATCAGCGGCAGCGTCGAGGTAACCCCGACGCCCAGCGCCCACAACGGCGGCAGCAGCAGCCGCCAGGCCAGGTAGGCGGCGGGCCCGGCGATCGCGGCGAAGCCGATCATCAGCCACTTCATGGCCTTCGGCACGTCGCCGTCGAAGAAGAGCTGCGCGGTGCTCGCGAGCAGGTGCGGGAAGCCCGGCGGGTACTCCTTGGGGAGCGCCACCCCGTCGATGATGTTGAAGGCCCACTGCTGGAGGTTCCCGGCGTCGGCCCAGTTCGCGTACATCGGCCAGTCGGTGCCGCTCAGGGCCACCACGTTGCCCGCCGCGATCACACCGGTGGCGAGGCCCGCCACGGCGGCCGAGGCCAGCCGGACGGCGGCGCCCGGCCACATCCGGGCGAAGAAGGCGTACAGCAGCACGGTCGCGGCCAGCAGGAACAGCAGGCGCAGCTGGATCGCCGCCAGACCGCTCACCTGACCGATGCGCTCCACCGGATCCACCCGCAGCCGCCAGGCCAGCGCGGTGAGCAGCAGTGCGGCGATGACAGACGTGGCCGCCTCGGCCGCGGTGACGGCTGCCTTGCGCGCGGGCCCGGCGCCCGCGCGGTGCGAGGCCCGGATATCGGTGCCTGGTGCGGGCGAAGCGGCGATGTCTATCATGTCCGGGACCCTACCGGCCCGTACCTCCACGGTGCGATCTGGGCCGGGACCGCCGGACCGGTAAGGGCGCGGCCCCTTGTACGGTGGACCGCGGTGGGGGATGTGAAGGCCGTGCGAAGACGCGCCTTGGCTGTTCCGGGCCTGTGCGCCCCGGCCCTCCCGACCCGGAAACCATGGCCGGACGCAGCGCCGGGCCGTACCCGCGGTGGCACCCCGCGGAGGAAAGTGGACTGAGATGACAGAACTGGCCCCCGGGGCGGCCGGGACATCCGGCACGGCGCCCAGCCGGACCGGCACCGGAACCGCGGACGGCGAGCTGGTCTCGTCCACGTCACCGAGCCGGCGCCCGTGGACGTCGAGGCGGTGGGTGCTCCCCGTCGCCGAGGTCGTGGTCAGCGTGGTGATGGCACTCGGCTACACGCTGCTGTGCAAGCACATCAGCGTGAACCCCCTCCACCGCATCGGCCAGGTCAGCGGCCTCGCCAAGATGCAGCAGTACGCGGCCGTCATCGGCCTGCCGGTGCTCGCGCTGCTCCTCTACACCGCGTACCGCAGCACGCTGCGCCATCACCAGCAGGTGAAGCGCCTGGTCTGCGCCGCCCTGGCCGGCCTGGCCACCGGCATCGTGGCCGGCGGCATCGTCGTCGCCCTGCGCGGCACCCCCTCGCCGCTCGGCGGCCAGGAGGGCGACCCGAGCGTCCTCGTGGAGATGGCCAACTCCTTCCTGCACGGCGAGGGCATGTCGGGCATCTACCCGCCCGGCTTCCCGGCGCTGATGGCGCTCTGGGCGAAGGTCCGCTACGGCGGCCTCGGCGGAGCCGGCTTCGCCCTGCACGACATGCAGATCTTCTTCACCGCCCTGGTCGGCCCCATGGCCTACCTGTCCTGGAGGCTGCTGCTGCGCCCCTTCTGGGCGCTGCTGATCGCCGTTCCCGCGTCCGTCCTCTTCGTGGACCCGATCCGCCCCTACAGCCACGTCGTCATGCTCGTCCTGCTCCCGCTGCTCGGCTACTGCCTGCGCGAGATGAGCCGGGCCGGCGAGCGCTCCGTCCGGTCGCTGCTGCTGCGCGGCGCGGGCTTCGGCCTGATCTTCGGCCTGCTCTTCCTCTGGTACTCCGGCTGGTACGTGTGGGCCGCGCCCGGCGCGGGCCTGCTCGCCCTGTTCGTCTTCCCCTGGCGCAAGGGCGCGGCGGCCCGCAAGCGGGCTGCGCTGTACATCGGATCCCTGCTGGTGACGGCCGGTGTGGTCGGCGCTCCGCTGCTCTACCAGATGGCCCGGCTCGGTTCCCAGTCCCCGGACCGCTACGCCTACCTCTCCGTCTACGTGGACCCGGCCTACGTGCTGGGCTGGTCCTCCGACCGCTCCGGCGGGCTGAGCTACCAGAACTGGCCGGTGGCGGGCGAGATGGCGGGGCAGACCGGCGTCTCCCTGCTGCTGCTGTTCGGTGTGGCCCTCGCCATGGGCCTCGGCCTGCGCAGCATGATGGTCCGGACCGCTGCGGCCACGCTGGCCGGAGCGTGGCTCGCCCGCATGTGGTTCGCCTCGCACATGGCGCACGACAAGGCGGTGATGCTCTTCCCGCGCACCACCTGGATCATCATGTACTGCCTGATGATCCTGGCCGTGCTCGGTCTGATGGCGACGGTGCAGCGGGGCTCCCGCTGGGCCGAGCGCTCCCTGCGGCCGAGCGGCGAGGGCCCGTCCGCCCGGGTCCTGCCGCGCCGCGTGGTCCAGCAGGTCTCGGCCGGCATGATCTGCGCACTGGCGCTGTTCGGCACGATGGGCGCGTCCTGGTCCATCAACCGGTACATGCCCTCGCCCGAGAGCGACCAGATGGGCATCGACGCCTACCGGGCGCACAGCGTCAAGAAGGCCGACGGCACCTGCCCGCGCTACGCGCCGGTCAAGAACTGCGCCGACATCAACATCAGGTTCTGGAAGCAGAACGGCGACGACGGCAAGATCTGGTGCGGCGGCATCCACCCCGACAAGTGGCCCGCGGTCTGCGGCCGCAAGGCCCCACCCGGCATCTGATCCGGCCCGCGGCCGCGGGGAGAACGGCGGGGGTTTCCGGGAGATCGTCCTGGAGACCCCCGTCGGCGCATGGCGCGGTTTGACCACTCAGCGTGGCGGGGTATTGTCTTCCGCCCGATTGGCCAGGCACGTGTCTCGTATGGCAGACTACTCAAGTTGCTCGGCTGAGTGCCGATGCTGCGCGCCTCCCGCCGGGAGGACCGGAAGCGAGTCCCACAGTACTCGTCGCCTTACCTGCCTCCAGGGGCAGCAATGGGGCGGACGTACGGGAATCTTCTGGGAAGTGTCAGCACGGTGCCTTCCAGGCACTCGGTGGGTGTTTGCCCCCGATCTGCGGTCTTGGGACCGTACCCCCTTGGACGAGGGAATTTCCGTATGGGAATTTTCTGTAGAGGGAGTGCGACACGCCCGACCGCGTGGGTCGGAGGAAAGCAGTGGAGAGATCCGCAGCCGACCGAGAGCCAGAGCGTTTCCACAACAGACAGGACTACGGAGTAGCCATGGCGGGACAGAAGATCCGCATCCGGCTCAAGGCCTACGACCACGAGGTCATCGATTCGTCGGCGAAGAAGATCGTCGAGACGGTGACGCGCACTGGTGCGTCGGTCGCGGGCCCGGTGCCGCTGCCCACTGAGAAGAACGTGTACTGCGTCATCAAGTCGCCGCACAAGTACAAGGACTCGCGCGAGCACTTCGAGATGCGCACGCACAAGCGCCTGATCGACATCCTCGACCCGACGCCCAAGACCGTTGACTCGCTGATGCGCCTGGACCTTCCGGCCGGCGTTGACATCGAGATCAAGCTCTGAGAGGCACGGAGAAGATGGCAAAGCAGATCAAGGGCGTCCTGGGCGAGAAGCTCGGCATGACCCAGGTCTGGGACGAGAACAACCGTGTCGTCCCGGTGACCGTCGTCAAGGCCGGGCCCTGCGTCGTTACCCAGGTCCGCAAGAACGATATCGATGGCTACGAGTCGGTCCAGATCGCCTTCGGCGAGATTGACCCGCGCAAGGTGAACAAGCCCCTCAAGGGTCACTTCGCCAAGGCCGATGTAACCCCGCGCCGCCACCTGGTGGAGCTCCGGACCTCTGACGCCAGCGAGTACACGCTCGGCCAGGAGATCACCGCCGCTGTGTTCGAGTCCGGCGTCAAGGTCGACGTCACGGGCAACAGCAAGGGCAAGGGCTTCGCCGGTGTCATGAAGCGTCACAACTTCAAGGGCCTCGGCGCCGGCCACGGCGTGCAGCGCAAGCACCGCTCCCCCGGTTCGATCGGTGGCTGCGCCACCCCTGGGCGTGTCTTCAAGGGCATGCGCATGGCCGGTCGTATGGGTAACGAGCGCGTCACCACCCAGAACCTGACCATCCACGCGGTTGACGCGGAGAAGGGTCTGCTCCTCATCAAGGGTGCGGTCCCCGGTCCGAACGGCGGCCTCGTCCTGGTCCGTACCGCGGCCAAGGGGGCTTGAGGTAATGAGCACCATTGACATCCTTTCGCCGGCAGGCGACAAGGCCGGTACCGTCGAGCTCCCCTCGGAGATCTTCGACGCGAAGACCAGCATTCCGCTGATCCACCAGGTCGTTGTCGCTCAGCTGGCTGCTGCCCGTCAGGGCACGCACAAGACCAAGCGTCGCGGCGAAGTCCGTGGTGGTGGCCGCAAGCCGTACCGCCAGAAGGGCACCGGCCGCGCGCGCCAGGGTTCGACCCGCGCTCCGCAGTTCGTCGGCGGTGGCGTCGTCCACGGCCCGCAGCCGCGTGACTACTCGCAGCGGACCCCGAAGAAGATGAAGGCCGCCGCTCTGCGCGGTGCCCTGTCGGACCGCGCGCGTCACTCCCGCATCCACATCGTCACCGGTGTGGTCGAGGGTGCCGCCTCCACGAAGGCCGCCAAGACGCTGTTCGGCAAGATCTCGGAGCGCAAGAACCTGCTCCTGGTCGTCGACCGCGCCGACGAGGCCGCGTGGCTGTCCGCCCGCAACCTGCCCCAGGTGCACATCCTGGAGCCGGGCCAGCTGAACACGTACGACGTGATCGTCTCTGACGACGTGGTCTTCACTCAGGCCGCTTTCGAGTCCTTCGTGTCTGGCCCCAAGGCCGATGAGACCGAAGGGAGCGACGCCTGATGTCTGAGGCGACCGTTACCAGCAAGACCTTCACCGACCCGCGCGACCTGCTGATCAAGCCGGTTGTCTCGGAGAAGAGCTACGCGCTGCTCGACGAGAACAAGTACACGTTCATCGTCGCGCCCGGCTCGAACAAGACCCAGATCAAGCAGGCCGTGGAAGCGGTCTTCTCGGTCAAGGTCACCGGGGTCAACACGATCAACCGTCAGGGTAAGCGCAAGCGCACCAAGACCGGTTTCGGCAAGCGCGCTGACACCAAGCGCGCCATCGTGACCCTCGCTGAAGGCGACCGAATCGACATCTTCGGCGGCCAGGCCTCCTAACGGAGGTCTAGTCGTCCGGAATCGGACGAGGACTGAGAAATGGGTATCCGCAAGTACAAGCCGACGACCCCGGGCCGTCGTGGCTCCAGCGTCGCCGACTTTGTCGAGATCACGCGGTCCACGCCGGAGAAGTCGCTGGTTCGCCCTCTGCACAGCAAGGGTGGCCGTAACAACACCGGCCGGATCACTGTTCGCCACCAGGGTGGTGGACACAAGCGCGCCTACCGCGTGATCGACTTCCGTCGTCACGACAAGGACGGCGTGCCGGCCAAGGTCGCGCACATCGAGTACGACCCGAACCGCACTGCGCGCATCGCGCTCCTGCACTACGCCGACGGTGAGAAGCGCTACATCATCGCGCCGAAGAACCTGAAGCAGGGTGACCGGATTGAGAACGGCCCCACGGCCGACATCAAGCCCGGTAACAACCTGGCGCTCCGCAACATCCCGGTCGGTACCACGATCCACGCGATCGAGCTCCGTCCCGGTGGTGGCGCGAAGTTCGCCCGCTCCGCTGGTGCCTCCGTGCAGCTGCTGGCGAAGGAGGGCACGATGGCCCACCTTCGTATGCCGTCCGGCGAGATCCGTCTCGTCGACGCCCGCTGCCGCGCCACCGTCGGTGAGGTCGGCAACGCCGAGCAGTCGAACATCAACTGGGGCAAGGCCGGCCGTATGCGCTGGAAGGGCGTTCGCCCCTCCGTCCGCGGTGTCGCGATGAACCCGGTCGACCACCCGCACGGTGGTGGTGAGGGTAAGACCAGTGGTGGTCGCCACCCGGTCTCCCCGTGGGGTCAGAAGGAGGGTCGTACTCGCTCGCCGAAGAAGGCTTCGAGCAAGTACATCGTCCGCCGCCGCAAGACGAACAAGAAGCGCTAGGAGCGGGTTTAGATGCCGCGCAGTCTCAAGAAGGGACCCTTCGTCGACGGACACCTCATCAAGAAGGTGGACGTACAGAACGAAGCCGGTACCAAGACCGTCATTAAGACCTGGTCCCGTCGCTCGATGATCATCCCGGCCATGCTGGGTCACACCATCGCGGTGCACAACGGCAAGATCCACGTCCCGGTGTTCGTCACCGAGTCGATGGTCGGCCACAAGCTCGGCGAGTTCTCGCCGACTCGCACCTTCCGCGGCCACGTCAAGGACGACCGGAAGTCGAAGCGCCGCTAAAGGCGGGGTGGTTACGACTATGACTTACACCGAAGGGACAACCATGGAAGCCAGGGCCCAGGCGCGGTACATCCGCGTCACGCCCATGAAGGCCCGCCGAGTGGTGGACCTTATCCGTGGCATGGATGCCACGGAGGCTCAGGCGGTCCTGCGTTTCGCCCCGCAGGCCGCGAGCGTGCCGGTTGGCAAGGTGCTCGACAGCGCCATTGCCAATGCCGCACACAACTACAACCACCCGGACGCCACCACGCTGGTCATCAGCGAGGCGTACGTGGACGAGGGCCCGACCCTGAAGCGGTTCCGTCCGCGTGCCCAGGGCCGTGCCTACCGGATCCGCAAGCGGACCAGCCACATCACCGTGGTCGTCAGCAGCAAGGAAGGTTCCCGGTAATGGGCCAGAAGGTAAACCCGCACGGGTTCCGGCTCGGCATCACCACCGACTTCAAGTCGCGTTGGTACGCCGACAAGCTGTACAAGGACTACGTCAAGGAAGACGTCGCCATCCGCAGGATGATGACGTCCGGCATGGAGCGCGCCGGCATCTCGAAGGTTGAGATCGAGCGCACCCGTGACCGCGTGCGTGTGGACATCCACACCGCTCGTCCGGGCATCGTCATCGGTCGCCGTGGCGCCGAGGCCGACCGCATCCGCGGTGACCTCGAGAAGCTCACGGGCAAGCAGGTCCAGCTGAACATCCTCGAGGTCAAGAACCCCGAGCTCGACGCTCAGCTGGTTGCCCAGGCCGTTGCCGAGCAGCTCTCCTCCCGCGTCTCCTTCCGTCGCGCCATGCGTAAGAGCATGCAGGGCACGATGAAGGCTGGCGCAAAGGGCATCAAGATCCAGTGCGGCGGTCGCCTCGGCGGCGCCGAGATGTCCCGCTCCGAGTTCTACCGCGAAGGCCGTGTGCCGCTGCACACCCTCCGCGCGAACGTGGACTACGGCTTCTTCGAGGCCAAGACCACCTTCGGCCGTATCGGTGTGAAGGTCTGGATCTACAAGGGCGACGTCAAGAACATCGCCGAGGTTCGCGCCGAGAACGCTGCGGCCCGTGCGGGTAACCGCCCGGCCCGTGGTGCCGCAGGCGCTGGCGACCGTCCCGCCGGCCGTGGTGGCCGTGGTGGCGAGCGCGGCGGCCGTGGTGGCCGCAAGCCGCAGCAGGCTGCTGGTGCCGAGGCCCCCAAGGCCGACGCTCCCGCCGCCGCTCCGGCTGAGAGCACCGGAACGGAGGCCTGACCGACATGCTGATCCCTCGTAGGGTCAAGCACCGCAAGCAGCACCACCCGAAGCGCCGTGGTATGGCCAAGGGCGGTACTGAGGTCTCGTTCGGCGAGTACGGCATCCAGGCGCTCACCCCGGCCTACGTGACGAACCGCCAGATCGAGGCGGCTCGTATCGCGATGACCCGCCACATCAAGCGTGGCGGCAAGGTCTGGATCAACATCTACCCGGACCGTCCCCTGACGAAGAAGCCTGCCGAGACCCGCATGGGTTCCGGTAAGGGTTCTCCCGAGTGGTGGATCGCGAACGTGCACCCGGGCCGGGTCATGTTCGAGCTGTCCTACCCGAACGAGAAGATTGCTCGTGAGGCGCTCACCCGCGCTGCTCACAAGCTTCCGATGAAGTGCCGGATTGTTCGGCGCGAGGCAGGTGAGTCGTGATGGCGACGGGAACCAAGGCGTCCGAGCTGCGCGAGCTCGGCAACGAGGAGCTCGTTGGCAAGCTGCGCGAGGCCAAGGAGGAGCTGTTCAAGCTCCGTTTCCAGGCGGCCACGGGCCAGCTGGAGAACAACGGCCGGCTCAGGTCCGTCCGTAAGGACATCGCTCGCATCTACACGCTGATGCACGAGCGTGAGCTCGGTATCGAGACGGTGGAGAGCGCCTGATGAGCGAGAAGAACGTGACTGAGACGACTGACCGCGGCTTCCGCAAGACCCGTGAGGGTCTCGTCGTCAGCGACAAGATGGACAAGACCGTCGTCGTCGCTGTCGAGGACCGCGTGAAGCACGCGCTGTACGGCAAGGTCATCCGCCGTACGAACAAGCTCAAGGCTCACGACGAGCAGAACGCTGCCGGCGTCGGCGACCGCGTCCTCATCATGGAGACGCGTCCGCTGTCGGCGAGCAAGCGCTGGCGCATCGTCGAGATCCTCGAGAAGGCCAAGTAAGCATCTGAGGCCCTGGGCACAAGCCCAGGGGCCCCTCAGGTTCGTTCCGCCAGGCTCGGTGGGGGCGGTAGCTCTTCGGAGTGATGCCCCCGCCGGGAACCGGCAGACAAACAGGAGATAGACGTGATCCAGCAGGAGTCGCGACTGCGTGTCGCCGACAACACTGGTGCCAAGGAGATCCTTTGCATCCGTGTTCTCGGTGGCTCCGGTCGCCGCTACGCGGGCATCGGTGACGTCATCGTTGCCACCGTCAAGGACGCGATCCCCGGTGGCAACGTGAAGAAGGGTGACGTCGTCAAGGCGGTCATCGTTCGCACCGTGAAGGAACGCCGCCGCCAGGACGGCTCGTACATCCGCTTCGACGAGAACGCCGCCGTCATTCTGAAGAACGACGGCGACCCTCGCGGCACCCGTATCTTCGGCCCGGTGGGCCGTGAGCTGCGCGAGAAGAAGTTCATGAAGATCATCTCGCTCGCGCCGGAGGTGCTGTAAGCATGAAGATCAAGAAGGGCGACCTGGTTCAGGTCATCACCGGTAAGGACAAGGGCAAGCAGGGCAAGGTCATCATGGCCATCCCTACTGAGAACCGTGTCCTCGTCGAGGGTGTCAACCGGGTCAAGAAGCACACCAAGGCCGGTCAGACCGCTGGTGGTTCGCAGACCGGTGGCATCGTGATCACCGAGGCGCCGATCCACGTCAGCAACGTTCAGCTGGTTGTGGAGAAGGACGGCCAGAAGGTCGTTACCCGCGTCGGTTTCCGCTTCGACGACGAGGGCAACAAGATCCGCGTTGCCAAGCGGACGGGTGAGGACATCTGATGGCTACCACTCCGCGACTCAAGACGAAGTACCGCGAGGACATCGCGGGCAAGCTGCGTGAGGAGTTCTCCTACGAGAACGTCATGCAGATCCCCGGCCTCGTGAAGATCGTGGTCAACATGGGTGTGGGCGACGCCGCCCGCGACTCCAAGCTGATCGACGGCGCCATCAAGGACCTGACGACGATCACCGGTCAGAAGCCGGCCGTCACGAAGGCCCGCAAGTCCATCGCGCAGTTCAAGCTGCGTGAGGGTCAGCCGATCGGCTGCCACGTCACCCTCCGCGGTGACCGCATGTGGGAGTTCCTGGACCGTACGCTGTCGCTCGCGCTGCCGCGTATCCGTGACTTCCGTGGTCTGTCGCCGAAGCAGTTCGACGGCCGTGGCAACTACACCTTCGGTCTCACGGAGCAGGTCATGTTCCACGAGATCGACCAGGACAAGATCGACCGTACCCGGGGTATGGACATCACCGTGGTCACCACGGCGACCAACGACGATGAGGGCCGCGCCCTCCTTCGTCACCTCGGCTTCCCCTTCAAGGAGGCGTAAGCGAGATGGCGAAGAAGGCTCTCATCGCGAAGGCTGCCCGCAAGCCCAAGTTCGGTGTGCGTGCGTACACCCGCTGCCAGCGCTGCGGTCGCCCCCACTCCGTGTACCGCAAGTTCGGCCTGTGCCGCGTCTGCCTTCGTGAGATGGCTCACCGTGGCGAGCTGCCGGGCGTGACCAAGAGCTCCTGGTAATCCCTCTCGTCCGCAAGGACTTGAGCGGTACCAGGCACTCTCGGTAAGCATCTGGACGTCGGATGCCCAGCCGCGCATGCCTTAGGCTTGTGTGGTTGGGCGTCCGCCGCCCATAACGACTTACTACGCCGTAGGTCCCCGCACCGCACCCGTCCCGCCACTGAGTGGGGAGAGGGATGGCGCATACAGGAAACCCCGGCGAGAGAGGCCGAAGGCCACTTCATGACCATGACTGACCCGATCGCAGACATGCTGACCCGTCTGCGTAACGCTAACTCGGCGTACCACGACACCGTGGTGATGCCGCACAGCAAGATCAAGTCGCACATCGCGGAGATCCTCAAGCAAGAGGGTTTCATCACCGGCTGGAAGGTCGAGGACGCCGAGGTCGGCAAGAACCTCGTCCTCGAGCTGAAGTTCGGGCCGAACCGTGAGCGCTCCATCGCGGGCATCAAGCGGATCTCGAAGCCCGGTCTGCGCGTGTACGCAAAGTCCACCAACCTGCCGAAGGTGCTCGGCGGCCTGGGCGTGGCGATCATCTCCACGTCCCACGGCCTCCTGACCGGCCAGCAGGCAGGCAAGAAGGGCGTAGGTGGGGAAGTCCTCGCCTACGTCTGGTAGTCGGGAACGGAGGAAAAGCAATGTCGCGAATCGGCAAGCTCCCCATCCAGGTTCCCGCCGGTGTGGACGTCACCATCGATGGCCGCACGGTCGCGGTGAAGGGCCCCAAGGGTTCCCTCTCGCACACCGTCGCTGCGCCCATCGAGATCGTCAAGGGTGAGGACGGCGTTCTGAACGTCGTCCGCCCGAACGACGAGCGTCAGAACAAGGCCCTGCACGGCCTGTCCCGCACGCTGGTGGCGAACATGATCACCGGCGTGACCGCGGGTTACGTCAAGGCGCTCGAGATCAGCGGTGTCGGTTACCGCGTCGCCGCGAAGGGCTCCAACCTGGAGTTCCAGCTTGGTTACAGCCACCCGATCCTGATCGAGGCGCCCGAGGGCATCTCCTTCAAGGTCGAGTCGCCCACCAAGTTCTCGGTCGAGGGCATCGACAAGCAGAAGGTCGGCGAGGTCGCCGCCAACATCCGCAAGCTGCGGAAGCCCGACCCGTACAAGGCCAAGGGTGTCAAGTACGCCGGCGAAGTCATCCGCCGCAAGGTCGGAAAGGCTGGTAAGTAGCCATGGCATACGGTGTGAAGATCGCCAAGGGCGACGCGTACAAGCGTGCCGCCAAGGCTCGCCGCCACATCCGCATTCGCAAGAACGTGTCGGGTACGGCGGAGCGTCCGCGCCTCGTCGTGACGCGTTCCAACCGCAACATCGTTGCTCAGGTCATCGACGACCTCCAGGGTCACACCCTGGCGTCCGCGTCGACCCTGGACACCTCGATCCGCGGTGGCGAAGGCGACAAGAGCGCCCAGGCCCAGGCCGTCGGCGCACTCGTCGCCGAGCGTGCCAAGGCCGCGGGTGTCGAGACCGTCGTGTTCGACCGCGGTGGCAACCGATACGCCGGGCGCATTGCCGCTCTGGCTGACGCCGCCCGCGAAGCCGGGCTGAAGTTCTAAGCCCCGGTTCCGGGACTCACGGACGTAACAGAGAGAGGTAATCCAATGGCTGGACCCCAGCGCCGCGGAAGCGGTGCCGGTGGCGGCGAGCGGCGGGACCGGAAGGGTCGCGACGGTGGCCCTGCCGCCGAGAAGACCGCTTACGTTGAGCGCGTTGTCGCGATCAACCGCGTCGCCAAGGTTGTCAAGGGTGGTCGCCGCTTCAGCTTCACCGCGCTGGTCGTGGTGGGCGACGGTGACGGCACCGTAGGTGTCGGTTACGGCAAGGCCAAGGAAGTTCCCGCGGCCATCGCCAAGGGTGTCGAGGAAGCCAAGAAGTCCTTCTTCAAGGTTCCGCGCATCCAGGGCACGATCCCTCACCCGATCACGGGCGAGCGTGCGGCCGGCGTCGTGCTCCTGAAGCCGGCTTCCCCCGGTACCGGCGTCATCGCCGGTGGCCCGGTGCGTGCCGTTCTGGAGTGCGCCGGCGTTCACGACATCCTGTCGAAGTCGCTCGGCTCTTCGAACGCGATCAACATCGTGCACGCGACCGTGGCGGCCCTCAAGGGCCTGCAGCGTCCCGAGGAGATCGCGGCTCGCCGTGGTCTGCCCCTCGAGGACGTCGCTCCCGCGGCTCTGCTGCGCGCACGTGCCGGGGCGGGTGCGTAATGGCTCGCCTCAAGGTCACGCAGATCAAGTCGTACATCGGCAGCAAGCAGAACCACCGTGACACGCTGCGTTCGCTCGGGCTCAAGCGCCTGAACGACGTCGTCGTCAAGGAGGACCGCCCCGAGTTCCGCGGAATGGTTCACACCGTCCGCCACCTCGTGACGGTTGAGGAGGTTGACTAACATGGCTGAAAACAGCCCGCTGAAGGCCCACAACCTCCGTCCCGCCCCCGGCGCCAAGACCGCGAAGACCCGTGTCGGTCGTGGTGAGGCGTCGAAGGGTAAGACGGCAGGTCGTGGTACCAAGGGCCAGAAGGCCCGTTACCAGATCCCGGTGCGCTTCGAGGGTGGGCAGATGCCCCTCCACATGCGCCTGCCGAAGCTCAAGGGCTTCAAGAACCCGTTCCGCACCGAGTTCCAGGTCGTGAACCTGGACAAGCTCGGCGCTCTCTACCCCGAGGGTGGAGAAGTCACGGTGGCCGACCTGGTCGCCAAGGGCGCGGTTCGCAAGAACAGCCTCGTCAAGGTCCTGGGCCAGGGCGAGATCTCCGTGGCGCTGCAGGTTTCGGTTGACGCCGTTTCCGGCTCCGCCAAGGAGAAGATCGCCGCCGCTGGTGGCACCGTGACCGAGCTCGTCTAAGACGAACTCAGTGACAAATAGCTAGAAACCCGACCGGGGGTGCCTCACATATGGGGCATCCCCGGTTGGTCGTTCCACGGGGGGCTCAGTCGCCGGTATGGTGGCCTGCACCTTTGCTTGTACGTATTCGTCGATCCCTCAGACCGTCACCTCTGACGCAGTAGCGCGGGGGTCGCAGGAGGCACCGTGCTCACCGCGTTCGCCCGGGCGTTCAAGACGCCCGACCTGCGCAAGAAGCTGCTCTTCACGCTCGGCATCATCGTGCTGTATCGGCTCGGGTCCCATGTACCGGTACCCGGCGTGAGCTACAAGAACGTTCAGATCTGTGTCGACTCGGCCGGGAGCAGCAACAGCCTCTTCGGTCTCGTCAACATGTTCAGCGGCGGTGCGCTGCTGCAGATCACGATCTTCGCGCTCGGCATCATGCCCTACATCACGGCGAGCATCATTCTGCAGCTGCTGACCGTGGTCATCCCGAAGCTGGAGAACCTCAAAAAAGAGGGTCAGTCCGGTACTTCGAAGATCACTCAGTACACGCGCTATCTGACGGTCGCGCTCGCGATCCTGCAGGGCACCGGCCTCGTCGCCACCGCCCGCAGCGGCGCCCTCTTCCAGGGCTGCGCGGTCAAAGACCTGATCGTTCCGGACCGGTCGATCTTCACCACCGTCGTCATGGTGCTCACCATGACCGCGGGCACCTGCCTGGTCATGTGGCTCGGTGAGCTCATCACCGACCGCGGCATCGGCAACGGTATGTCGATCCTGATGTTCATCTCGATCGCCGCGGGCTTCGTCGGCGCCCTCTGGCAGATCAAGCTTCAGGGCAAGATCGCGGACGGCTGGGTCGAGTTCGGCGTGGTCATCCTGGTCGGCCTCGCGATGGTGGCCCTCGTGGTCTTCGTCGAGCAGGCGCAGCGACGGATCCCCGTCCAGTACGCGAAGCGCATGATCGGCCGTCGTGCCTACGGCGGCACCTCGACGTACATCCCGCTCAAGGTGAACCAGGCCGGTGTCATCCCGGTCATCTTCGCCTCGTCGCTGCTGTACATCCCGGCACTGATCGTCCAGTTCAGCGGTTCGACCGCCGGCTGGGCGACGTGGATCCAGAAGCACTTCGTCAAGGGCGACCACCCGTACTACATCGCCGCCTACTTCCTCCTGATCGTTTTCTTCGCGTTCTTCTACGTGGCGATCTCGTTCAACCCCGAGGAAGTCGCGGACAACATGAAGAAGTATGGTGGGTTCATCCCGGGCATCCGCGCCGGTCGGCCCACCGCCGAGTACCTCAGCTACGTACTCAACCGGATCACCTGGCCGGGGTCGCTGTACCTGGGTCTCATCGCTCTTGTGCCGACGATGGCGTTGGCGGGCTTCGGCGCGAACCAGAACTTCCCGTTCGGCGGGACGAGCATCCTGATCATCGTGGGTGTGGGTCTGGAGACCGTGAAGCAGATCGAGAGCCAGCTCCAGCAGCGTAATTACGAAGGGTTCCTCCGCTGATGCGAATCGTCCTCGTCGGACCGCCCGGTGCGGGCAAGGGAACGCAGGCGGCAGTGCTCGCCAAGACCCTGTCCATCCCGCACATCTCCACGGGCGACCTGTTCCGGGCCAACATCAGCCAGGGCACCGAGCTCGGCCGTCGCGCGAAGGCGTTCATGGACGCCGGTGACCTCGTCCCGGACGAGGTCACCATCAGCATGGCCAAGGACCGCATGGAGCAGGCGGACGCCGCGGGCGGCTTCCTGCTGGACGGCTTTCCGCGCAACGTCTCCCAGGCCGAGGCCCTCGACGTGATGCTGAAGGCCGAGGGCATGAACCTCGACGCCGTCCTCGACCTGGAGGTCGAGGAGGACGAGGTCGTGAAGCGGCTCGCCGGCCGCCGTACGTGCCGCAACGACGGCGGGCACGTCTTCCACGTCGCGTACGCCCCGCCGAAGACCGAGGGTGTCTGCGACATCTGCGGCGGCGAGCTGTACGTGCGCGAGGACCAGTCCGAGGAAGCGGTCCGCAACCGGCTGGAGGTCTACCACACCCAGACCGAGCCGATCATCGACTACTACAAGGCCCAGGGCCTCGTGTCGACGATCCCGGCCCTGGGTGAGGTCAAGGACGTCACGCAGCGCGCGATGGACGCCCTCAAGAAGTAGTTTCCCCGTAGTGCAGCCACGGCCGCGGTGTCCCCAGGACGCCGCGGCCGTACTGTTGACGCGACCCCGAACCGAAGGTGGAAGGCAATTCCCATGGTCCAGATCAAGACCCCCGAGCAGATCGTGAAGATGCGCGAGGCGGGACTGGTCGTCGCCGCGATCCACGCGGCGACCCGTGAGGCGGCCGTGCCCGGCGCCACGACGCGGGATCTGGACATGGTGGCCCGCAAGGTCATCGCCGACGCCGGTGCCACGTCGAACTTCCTCGGTTACGGGGGCTTCCCCGCGACCATCTGCACCTCGGTCAACGAGGTCGTCGTCCACGGCATCCCGGACGACAAGACGGTCCTCAAGGACGGCGACATCATCTCGATCGACGCCGGCGCGATCATCGACGGCTGGCACGGCGACGCCGCGTACACCGCCTTCGTGGGCACCGGACACGCCCCTGAGCTCCTGGAGCTCTCCCGGGTGACCGAGGAGTCCATGTGGGCCGGCATCGCCGCCATGAAGCTCGGCAACCGCCTCGTGGACATCTCCAAGGCGATCGAGACGTACATCAAGCGCCAGCCGCGTCCGACCACGGGTGAGCACAGCCTCGGCAAGTTCGGGATCATCGAGGACTACGGCGGCCACGGCATCGGCTCCGAGATGCACATGGACCCTCACCTGCTGAACTACGTCTCCCGCAAGCGGGGCAAGGGGATCAAGCTGGTTCCGGGCCTCTGCCTGGCGATCGAGCCGATGGTCTCCCTGGGCACGGCCCAGACGGAGGTCCTGGCCGACGACTGGACGGTCATCACCACGGACGGCACCTGGTCCTCGCACTGGGAGCACTCCATCGCCCTGACCGAGGCGGGCCCGATCGTGCTGACCTCCCCGGACTGCGGCAAGGCGAAGCTGGCGGAGTACGGGATCACGACCGCTCCGGACCCGCTGGGCTGAGTGCGGTCCGCCCCGCCCGGGGCCCCGTGGCGGGGCGCCCGGGTCAAGGGTTGGTGATCTACCCTGTAGGGCACACTTTCCGGATTAGTTTTCCGGAGGGCCCTGACGTAGACTGACTCGTCGGCTCCTTTGCACCCGCATGTCCTCATGCGAAGGCGGGGGAGCTGATCAAGGTAGCCGATTCGAAAGGCGAAGCGTGGCCAAGAAGCAAGGTGCCATCGAAATCGAGGGCACCGTGATCGAGTCCCTCCCGAACGCGATGTTCAAGGTGGAACTCCAGAACGGTCACAAAGTCCTCGCGCACATCAGCGGCAAGATGCGCATGCACTACATCCGCATCCTCCCTGATGACCGGGTCGTCGTGGAGCTCTCTCCGTACGACCTGACGCGTGGCCGGATCGTCTACCGATACAAGTAGATCTTGTCTTCACTCCCGTCCGGACGGCTCGTCCTGGCGCGGGTGGTGGCACTGACCCGGAGAACCTCACCCACATGAAGGTCAAGCCGAGCGTCAAGAAGATCTGCGACAAGTGCAAGGTGATCCGCCGTCACGGTCGGGTCATGGTCATCTGCGACAACCTGCGCCACAAGCAGCGCCAGGGCTGACGCACGCCGACCGACCTGCA
This sequence comes from Streptomyces sp. NPDC006544, assembly GCF_040611715.1. Lineage (NCBI taxonomy): Bacteria > Bacillati > Actinomycetota > Actinomycetes > Kitasatosporales > Streptomycetaceae > Streptomyces > Streptomyces sp. NPDC006544. Next base: position 145,971 of record NZ_JBEXOV010000002.1, read on the forward strand.
CTACGCAGTTCTTCGCGCGACGTAAGAAAACGTACATACGCAGAACCCGCCCAGTCCTGACCAGGACCGGCGGCACCTCCGGCGGGGGCCGGGGACCCGGACGTACCACCACCCAGCAGGTGTGGTCGGCGGTCGGGGTCGGTTCTGCGGAAGACCCCCGAACACACAGGAGCCATTGAATGGCACGCGTTTCCGGTGTTGACATCCCGCGCGAAAAGCGTGTGGAGATCGCACTTACCTACGTCTTCGGTGTCGGTCGCACCCGGTCCAAGGAAATCCTTGCGGCCACCGGTGTGAACCCCGACACCCGCGTTCGTGACCTGGCCGAAGAGGACCTGGTCAAGATCCGCGAGTACGTGGACGCCAACCTCCGCACCGAGGGTGACCTCCGCCGCGAGATCCAGGCCGACATCCGCCGCAAGGTCGAGATCCAGTGCTACCAGGGTATCCGCCACCGTCGCGGCCTCCCGGTGCACGGCCAGCGCACCAGCACGAACGCACGTACCCGTAAGGGCCCGCGTCGCGCGATCGCCGGTAAGAAGAAGCCGGGCAAGAAGTAGTCCTGTTCAGCGGTCTTGCGCTGTAGGACCGACCACCTCCCGTAGGAGATTTAGATGCCCCCCAAGGGTCGTCAGGGCGCTGCCAAGAAGGTGCGCCGCAAGGAAAAGAAGAACGTCGCTCATGGGCACGCCCACATCAAGAGCACGTTCAACAACACCATCGTCTCGATCACGGACCCCTCGGGCAACGTGATCTCCTGGGCCTCCGCCGGCCACGTCGGCTTCAAGGGCTCGCGCAAGTCCACCCCCTTCGCCGCGCAGATGGCCGCCGAGTCGGCCGCCCGTCGCGCGCAGGAGCACGGCATGCGCAAGGTCGACGTCTTCGTCAAGGGTCCCGGCTCCGGCCGTGAGACCGCGATCCGCTCCCTCCAGGCCACCGGCCTCGAGGTCGGCTCGATCCAGGACGTCACCCCCACCCCGCACAACGGCTGCCGTCCGCCGAAGCGCCGCCGCGTCTGACGCGGCGCGCTCAGGTCCCGCACCTGTGCGTCCTTGAGTGTCCGGGCGGTACGAACCCCTCGCGGGGGACGTACCGCCCGTACCCTTGTAGTCCGCGGCCCCGTGCCGTGTCCGTCGGGCGTCAAATAGTGGGCGTCCACGAATGAAGGAACACACATGCTTATCGCTCAGCGTCCGTCGCTGACCGAAGAGGTCGTCGACGAATACCGCTCGCGCTTCGTGATCGAGCCGCTGGAGCCGGGCTTCGGCTACACGCTCGGCAACTCGCTGCGCCGCACGCTCCTGTCCTCGATCCCGGGTGCCGCCGTCACCAGCATCCGCGTGGACGGCGTCCTGCACGAGTTCACCACCGTGCCGGGTGTCAAGGAAGACGTCACCGACATCATCCTCAACATCAAGCAGCTGGTCGTCTCCTCGGAGCACGACGAGCCGGTCGTGATGTACCTGCGCAAGCAGGGTCCCGGCCTGGTCACCGCTGCCGACATCGCGCCCCCGGCCGGTGTCGAGGTGCACAACCCGGACCTGGTCCTCGCCACGCTCAACGGCAAGGGCAAGCTGGAGATGGAGCTGACCGTCGAGCGCGGTCGCGGCTACGTCTCCGCCGTCCAGAACAAGCAGGTCGGCCAGGAGATCGGTCGCATTCCGATCGACTCCATCTACAGCCCCGTCCTCAAGGTCACCTACAAGGTCGAGGCGACCCGAGTCGAGCAGCGCACCGACTTCGACAAGCTGATCGTCGACGTCGAGACCAAGCAGGCCATGCGCCCGCGCGACGCCATGGCGTCCGCCGGCAAGACCCTGGTCGAGCTGTTCGGCCTGGCGCGCGAGCTCAACATCGACGCCGAGGGCATCGACATGGGCCCGTCCCCGACCGACGCGGCCCTGGCCGCCGATCTGGCCCTGCCGATCGAGGAGCTCGAGCTCACGGTCCGCTCGTACAACTGCCTCAAGCGCGAGGGCATCCACTCCGTGGGTGAGCTCGTCGCCCGCTCCGAGGCGGACCTGCTCGACATCCGCAACTTCGGTGCGAAGTCGATCGACGAGGTCAAGGCGAAGCTGGCCGGCATGGGCCTGGCCCTCAAGGACAGCCCGCCCGGATTCGACCCGACCGCCGCCGCCGACGCCTTCGGCGCCGACGACGACGCGGACGCCGGTTTCGTCGAGACCGAGCAGTACTAAGCGCCACCGGCGCGACCGACACTTTCCCGGGGCGTCCGCCTCGGGGGAACTGACACCGGTACCTGACACGGCCGGTGCAGATATGAAGGAGTATGACCATGCCGCGTCCCGCAAAGGGTGCCCGTCTGGGCGGCAGCGCCGCGCACGAGAAGCACCTCCTCGCGAACCTCGCGAAGGCGCTCTTCGAGCACGGCCGCATCACCACCACCGAGGCCAAGGCCCGTCGCCTGCGTCCCTACGCCGAGCGTCTGGTGACCAAGGCCAAGAAGGGCGACATCCACAACCGTCGCCTGGTGCTGCAGACGATCACGGACAAGAGCATCGTGCACACGCTCTTCACCGAGATCGCCCCGCGCTACGAGAACCGCCCCGGTGGTTACACGCGCATCACCAAGATCGGCAACCGTCGTGGCGACAACGCCCCGATGGCCGTGATCGAGCTGGTCGAGGCCCTTACGGTCGCCCAGCAGGCCACTGGTGAGGCCGAGGCCGCCACCAAGCGCGCCGCGAAGGACGCCGAGGCCGTGGCCGAGGCTCCCGCCGCCGAGGAGACCAAGGAGGCCTGATCCCTCGGGATCGAGCTTTTTTGATCGGCTCTGAACGGGCCCGCCCCCTTCCCGGGGCGGGCCCGTTCTGCGTTTTCCCGGCGTTCCCGGCGTTCCCGGCGCTCCGGCGCTTCTTTGAGCTTCTGAGAGGATCTGTCACGTGAGTGACGAGGTGGAGCCCGGACACGTCCGGGTCAGGCTGGACCTGAGTTATGACGGCAAGGACTTCTCCGGCTGGGCGAAGCAGCGGGTGCTGCGGACCGTCCAGGGCGAGCTGGAGTCGGCCCTGCGCACCGTGATGCGGCTGCCGGACCCGGTCGAGCTGACCGTGGCCGGGCGCACCGACGCGGGCGTGCACGCCCGGGGGCAGGTCGCGCAGTTCGACGTGCGCGACGAGGTGTGGGCCGAGCACCAGGACAAGCTGCTGCGCCGCCTCGCGGGCCGGCTGCCGCACGACGTACGGGTGTGGAGGGCCGCGGAGGCGCCGGCCGGCTTCAACGCGCGGTTCTCCGCGATCTGGCGCCGCTACGCCTACCGCGTCGGCGACCACCAGGCCGGGGTGGACCCGCTGCGCCGCGGCCACGTGCTGTGGCACCAGTGGCCCCTGGACGTGGACGCCATGAACGAGGCCAGTGCCGCGTTGGTCGGGGAGCACGACTTCGCCGCGTACTGCAAGAAGCGCGAGGGGGCCACGACGATCCGTACGCTCCAGCAGCTCTCCTGGGAGCGGGGCGAGGACGGGATCGTCACCGCCACCGTCCGGGCCGACGCCTTCTGCCACAACATGGTCCGCTCGCTCGTGGGCGCCCTGCTGCACGTCGGCGACGGCCACCGGCCGACCGACTGGCCGGGGAAGGTGCTCGGGGCCGCCGTGCGGGATTCCTCGGTGCACGTGGTCAAGCCGCACGGGCTGACGCTCGAGGAGGTCGGCTACCCGGCCGACGAACTGCTCGCCGCGCGCAGCAAGGAGGCGCGGAACCTGCGCACCCTGCCGGGGGCCGGCTGCTGCTGAGCTCCGGCTAATCCGTTTGGGCGGATCGGCGCCGGACCTGGACAATGCCGGGCATGGGACATCTTGAGGCCAGCCACCTGGAGTACTACCTTCCCGACGGGCGGGTCCTGCTCCCCGACGTCTCCTTCCGGGTGGGGGAGGGTTCGGTCGTCGCCCTGGTGGGGGCGAACGGGGCCGGCAAGACCACGCTGCTGAAGATGATCTCCGGCGAGCTCCAGCCGCACGGCGGCGCGGTCACCGTGAGCGGCGGGCTGGGCGTGATGTCGCAGTTCGTGGGCTCGGTCCGCGACGAGACGACCGTCCGGGACCTGCTGGTGTCCGTGGCCCAGCCGCGGATCCGGGAGGCGGCGAAGGCCGTGGACCGCGCCGAGCAGCTGATCCTGACGGTGGACGACGAGGCCGCGCAGATGGCGTACGCGCAGGCGCTCAGCGACTGGGCCGACGTGCAGGGGTACGAGGCGGAGACGCTCTGGGACGTCTGCACGACGGCCGCGCTGGGGATCCCGTACGACACCGCGCAGTTCCGCGAGGTGCGCACGCTGTCGGGCGGTGAGCAGAAGCGGCTCGTCCTGGAGGCGCTGCTGCGCGGGCCGGACGAGGTGCTGCTGCTCGACGAGCCGGACAACTACCTCGACGTCCCCGGCAAGCGGTGGCTGGAGGAGCAGCTCGAGGCCACCCGCAAGACGGTGCTCTTCGTCTCGCACGACCGCGAACTGCTCACCCAGGCCGCCGAGAAGATCATCAGCCTGGAGGCGAGCCCGAACGGCTCGGACGTGTGGGTGCACGGCTCCGGCTTCGCCACGTTCCACGACGCCCGCAAGGAGCGCTTCGCGCGCTTCGAGGAGCTCAAGCGGCGCTGGGACGAGGAGCACGCCCGGCTGAGGGCCCTGGTGCTGCGACTGCGCAACCAGGCCGCGAGCAGCCCGGACATGGCCTCCCGCTACCGGGCGATGCAGACCCGCTTCCAGAAGTTCGAGGAGGCCGGCCCGCCGCCGGAGCCGCCGCGCGAGCAGGACATCCGGATGCGGCTCAAGGGCGGGCGCACGGGCGTGCGCGCGCTCACCGTGGAGAACCTCGAGCTGACCGGGCTGATGAAGCCGTTCTCCCTGGAGGTCTTCTACGGGGAGCGGGTCGCGGTCCTCGGCTCGAACGGCTCCGGGAAGTCGCACTTCCTGCGCCTGATGGCGGGCGAGGACGTCAAGCACACGGGTACCTGGAAGCTCGGCGCCCGGGTGGTCCCCGGCCACTTCGCGCAGACCCATGCCCATCCGGAGCTGTTCGGCCGCACGCTCGTCGACATCCTGTGGACGGAGGCGGCGCTGCCGCTCGGCGGGGCGATGGGCGCCCTGCGCCGCTACGAGCTGGAGCGGCAGGGCGACCAGCCGTTCGAGAAGCTCTCGGGCGGCCAGCAGGCGCGCTTCCAGATCCTGCTGCTCGAGCTGGCGGGAACGACGGCGCTGCTGCTCGACGAGCCGACGGACAACCTGGACCTGGAGTCGGCGGAAGCGCTGCAGGACGGGCTGGAGGCGTACGACGGCACTGTGTTGTGTGTCACCCACGACCGGTGGTTCGCCCGCACATTTGACCGTTATCTGGTCTTCGGTTCGGACGGTGTGGTGAGGGAGACTACGGAGCCTGTCTGGGACGAACGTAGGGTCGAGCGGAAGCGCTAGGGGAGACCTCCCCCGGCTTGGTCGAGGGGACTGGTTGTGGGGCTGCGGCCTAGTGTCTGGGTCATGAAGTGGGACAGCCCGTCCTCCTGGGACCGGCGGGTGGAGTGGCTGCTCCGGCCTGCACCCCGGTCCTGGCGGGCCGTGGGCCTGGTGATCCTGCTGTCGGTGGCGGTCTCGGCGAGCCTGCGGGCGAACTGGGGCTCCGACAACGCCTTCGTCGTGAAGGCGGCGGACGCCCTGCTCGCGGGGGTGTCCCCGTACGAGGACAAGCGGTTCCTCTACCTGCCCAGCGCCGTGATCATGGCGATCCCCGAGGCGCTGCTGCCGACGCCCCTGCTGCGCTGCGTGCTGCCGCTGGGGATGACCGGGCTGGTGGGCGCGGGCTGGTGGGCGGCGCTGAGGCTGTTCTCGGTGCCGGTGCGCTCGCGGCTGGCGGTGGGCGGCCTCGCGCTGTTCGCGCTGGCCTACAAGCCGTACGCCAACCTCGTGCTGATCGGGAACTGGACGGCGATCTCGGTCGCGGCCCTGCCGGTGGCGCTGCTGCTGGCGCACCGGCGGTCCTGGGGGACCGCCGGGCTGGTGGTGGGCCTGGCCATCGCGTGCAAGCCGATGCTGGTGCCGGTGGCACTGCTCTTCGTCCTGGCGCGGCAGTGGCGCGGCCTGGCCGTGGCGGTGGGAGTGCCGGTCGGGCTGTCGCTGGCGGGGGCGCTGCTGATGCCCCACCCGATGCTGTTCTTCACCAAGACGCTGCCGTTCCTGCTGCAGGGCCAGGACTCCTACGCGCTGCCGTGGGACGCCTCGCCGATCGCGGCGCTGCCGAGGCTGGGCGTGCCGGAGCCGCTGGCGGTGGTGCTCTCCTTCGCGGCGGCCGCGTGCGGACTCTGGGCGGTCTGGCGGCGCTGGAACCGTCCGGTGGTCCTGGACGGCGACGGGGGAGAGCTGCGGCTGGCCGAGACGGCCTGCATGGTGATGCTCTCCGCGTTCCTGGTCTCGCGGCCGTCCTTCGACCACTACCTGCTGGTGGTGCTCCCGCTGCTCCTGGCGTCGGGGGTGCGGGCGGGCTCGATGCCGCGCTCGCCCTGGTTCTGGGTGGCCCTCGTCCCGCAGACGGCGGGCATTCCGTGGCCGTCGGAGTTCGAGCACAAGAGGCGGGCGTTCCGGGACATGGTGACCCTGTGCTCGCTCGCCGGACTGCTCGTGTGGCGTTCGCTGCGCCCGGGCCGGGTTATCCTGGAAGTCGTACGAACTGCGGGGTCCCCACCCAGGACCGATCCGGAGTGCACCGCGGCCCCCGTAGATGCGGGGTCGCGGACCGCGTTTTGACCCTTCCAGGTCTTCACGGGTATCCTGCTGGTTCGTTATGCGTATTGGCTTGCTCATTCTCACGTGAATTGGCCTTACGCCGGTCCACCGGGCCGATGACCAGCGGTACCCACGGGTTGCGTCCCCGATGTGTACCAGGGCTGTCGTGATCGTCCGTGGTGACCCATGTCAGGACCCGTCCCTTCGGGCTCACCCCCCGGGGATGACCCACCACTGAAGAAGCGAAGGCATACGCGTGCGTACGTTCAGCCCCAAGCCCGGCGACATCTCGCGCCAGTGGCTCGTCATCGACGCCCAGGACGTTGTCCTCGGCCGTCTGGCGACCCAGGCCGCTGCCCTCCTTCGGGGCAAGCACAAGCCGACTTACGCCCCCCACATGGACATGGGCGACTTCGTCATCATCGTCAACGCCGACAAGGTTCACCTGTCCGGCAACAAGGCGACCCAGAAGATGGCGTACCGCCACTCGGGCTACCCGGGTGGTCTCCGCTCGGTGCGCTACGACGACCTCCTGGCGAACAACCCGGAGAAGGCCGTCGAGAAGGCCATCAAGGGCATGCTCCCCAAGAACACCCTGGGCCGTCAGATGCTCTCGAAGCTGAAGGTCTACTCGGGCGATGTGCACCCCCACGCTGCCCAGCAGCCGGTGCCGTTCGAGATCACCCAGGTCGCGCAGTAGTTCCGGCCACCCCCTAAGACGTAGAAAATTCTGAGGAGCATCGTGGCCGAGACCACCGCCGAGACCCCTGTCGTCGAAGAAGAGTTCGAGGGCAACGTCGAGGAATACACCACCGAGTCCGCGGACGTAGTCGAGGGCGACTACACCTCGGAGTCCCTTGCCGGCCGCTTCGGCGACCCCCAGCCGGCCGCCGGCCTGGGCCGTCGCAAGAACGCCATCGCCCGCGTCCGGATCGTTCCGGGCACCGGCAAGTGGAAGATCAACGGTCGCACCCTTGAGGACTACTTCCCCAACAAGGTGCACCAGCAGGAAGTCAACGAGCCGTTCAAGCTCCTCGAGCTGGACAACCGCTACGACGTCATCGCCCGCATCTCGGGTGGCGGCGTGTCCGGTCAGGCCGGCGCCCTGCGCCTCGGCGTGGCCCGTGCGCTGAACGAGGCGGACGTGGACAACAACCGCGCCGCGCTCAAGAAGGCCGGCTTCCTCTCCCGCGACGACCGTGCGGTCGAGCGCAAGAAGGCCGGTCTCAAGAAGGCCCGTAAGGCTCCGCAGTACAGCAAGCGTTAATCAGCGCCTGCTGTTCTGCACCGAAACCGCCCCGGCAGCACTCTGTGTGCTGCCGGGGCGGTTCGTTTACCGCCAAAAGCGGCAAATAATTGGCACAACTGCTCACAGCGAAGTGCGAACTCGGGAGGACAACAGTGGGACGACTCTTCGGGACGGACGGTGTACGGGGCGTCGCCAACGCGGATCTGACGGCCGAGCTCGCGCTCGGCCTCTCCGTGGCGGCGGCACACGTACTGGCCGAGGCCGGAACCTTCGAAGGCCACCGGGCCACCGCCGTCGTCGGCCGGGACCCCCGCGCCTCCGGTGAGTTCCTGGAAGCCGCGGTCGTCGCGGGACTCGCGAGCGCGGGCGTGGACGTCCTGCGCGTCGGTGTGCTGCCCACCCCGGCGGTGGCGTATCTCACCGGTGCGCTGGGCGCCGACCTCGGCGTCATGCTCTCGGCCAGTCACAACGCCATGCCGGACAACGGGATCAAGTTCTTCGCGCGCGGCGGCCACAAGCTCGCCGACGAGCTGGAGGACCGGATCGAGTCGGTCTACGAGGACCACCGCACCGGCGCTCCCTGGGAGCGGCCGACGGGTTCCGGCGTCGGCCGCGTCTCCGACTACGACCAGGGCTTCGACAAGTACGTCGCCCACCTCATGGGCGTCCTGCCCAACCGCCTCGACGGCCTGAAGGTCGTCCTGGACGAGGCGCACGGCGCGGCGGCCTTCGTCTCGCCCGAGGCCTTCGCCCGGGCCGGCGCGGAGATCGTCACCATCGGTGCCGAGCCAGACGGCCTGAACATCAACGACGGCTGCGGCTCCACCCACCTCGGCCTGCTGAAGCAGGCCGTCGTCGAGCACGGCGCCGACCTCGGCATCGCGCACGACGGGGACGCCGACCGCTGCCTCGCGGTGGACGCGAACGGCGCGGAGATCGACGGCGACCAGATCCTCGCGGTGCTGGCCCTGGCCATGCGCGAGTCCGGGCACCTGCGCGAGAACACCGTGGTCGCCACCGTGATGTCCAACCTGGGCTTCAAGCTGGCCATGGAGTCCGAGGGCATCCACGTCGTGCAGACCGGTGTCGGCGACCGGTACGTCCTGGAGTCGATGAAGGAGCACGGGTACGCGCTGGGCGGCGAGCAGTCCGGCCACGTGATCATCCTCGACCACGCCACCACCGGCGACGGCACGCTCACCGGCCTGATGCTGGGCGCGCGCCTCGCTGCCACCGGCAAGTCGCTGGCGGAGCTGGCCGGCGTCATGGACCGGCTTCCGCAGGTGCTGGTCAACGTCCCCGACGTGGACAAGTCCCGGGTCACGACCTCTGCCGAGCTGGCCGCCGCCGTCGCGGACGCGGAGCGGGAACTGGGCACGACCGGGCGCGTGCTGCTGCGTTCCTCGGGCACGGAGCCGCTCGTCCGGGTGATGGTCGAGGCCGCCGACATCGAGCAGGCCCGCGCGGTCGCGGGGCGGCTGGCGGACGTGGTGAAGGCCGCGCTCGGCTAGAGCCCGCGGCCGGAGCGAACCGGCCCCGCCGTACGAAGCCTCGTACGGCGGGGCCGTTCGCGTACGCCGGACCCGCCCCGGCTCACGCGCCGGGCGGCACCGTCCCGGGCGGCACCGTCCTGCGGCTCCGGCGGCCGCGGCGGGTGCGCCAGAGCAGCTTCTGCCCGAGCAGGGTCAGTACGCCGGCCAGCACGATCCCGAACAGGTTCAGGAGCAGTTGCTCCGCCGACCCCCACATCTGGGCGAGGTCCCCGTAGCTCAGGGCCACGGCGGCGTTGGCGGCGGCCGGGACGGTGGTCACCGAGATCGCGACGCCGACCAGCGCGCCGGATTTCGCGGAGGTCAGGGAGAGCACTCCGGCCGCGCCGGCGAGCAGCGCCACGACGAAGGAGAACAGGTCCGGCTGCCAGATGAAGCCGGTGTTGGGGCGCGGGGCGACCACCATGTGCCGGTCGAACAGGTCGAGCGCGTCCATCGCCAGGCTGAAGACGGTGGTGGCGGCCATGGCGGCGGCGAAGCCGGCCACCAGGGCGATCAGCGAGCGCGCGGCCAGCCGGGGGGCCCGCTGCACCAGGCCGGTGCACACGCCCGCGAGCGGGCCGAACTCCGGGCCGACCGCCATGGCGCCCACGATCAGGACGGCGTTGTCGAGGACCACGCCGCAGGCCGCGATCATCGTCGCGATGATCATGAAGGCGGTGTAGGTGATGGTGAGCGTGGACTCCTCGTGGGTGGCCTCGCTCAGCTGCTCCCACAGGACGGCGTCGGCGCCCTCGCCCGGGGCCTCCTCCTCGGCCCGCCCGGCGCGCTCCGACAGCGAGAGGTCGATGTTCTCGACCGCGATCGAGCCGTCCCGGTCGATGCCGAGCTTGCGCAGCTCGTACAGGAGCTCGTCGCCGGCCTCGCGCGCCACGTCGCACAGGACGATGTCGCCCGGGGGGACGCGGGCGGCGCCGGGCAGTACCGCCACATGGGTGGTGCCGACCGTCGACTCGACGACGCGGACCACGGCGTCCGTCCGGTCGGGCGGGGTGATCATCCGTAGGTGCAGCATGGCCGCACAGTAGCCCCGGGGCGTGTCCCGGTGGACCGGGGGGGCGGCCCCGGCCCGGTCCCCGGGACGCCCCTAGAGCTTGCGGAGGCTGAGCTTTTGCACCTTGTGGTCGGGGCCCTTGCGGACGACCAGGGTGGCGCGGCCGCGGGTCGGGGCCACGTTCTCCAGGAGGTTGGGCTTGTTGATCGTCCGCCACATCGTCTGCGCGTACTCCAGCGCCTCCTCCTCGGAGACCTGGGTGTACTTGCGGAAGTAGGAGAAGGGGTTCTGGAACGCCGTCTCGCGCAGCTTGCGGAACCGGTTGAGGTACCAGCGCTCGATGTCCTCGGGGCGCGCGTCCACGTACACGCTGAAGTCGAAGTAGTCGGCGAGGCCCACGCGGGTGCGGCCGTCCTTGCCGGGCATGGCCGGCTGGAGGACGTTGAGCCCCTCGACGATCAGGATGTCCGGGCGGCGCACGACGAGCTGCTCGCCGGGGACGATGTCGTAGATCAGGTGCGAGTAGACCGGGGCCGTGACCTCGTCCTTGCCCGCCTTGATGTCGGCGACGAAGCGGGTGAGGGCGCGGCGGTCGTACGACTCCGGGAAGCCCTTGCGGGCGGTCAGCCCGCGCCGCTGGAGCTCCTTCATCGGGTACAGGAAGCCGTCGGTGGTGACCAGCTCCACGCGCGGGTGCTCGGGCCAGCGGGCGAGGAGGGCCTGGAGGAGGCGGGCCACGGTGGACTTCCCGACGGCCACCGAGCCGGCGACCCCTATGACGAAGGGGGTGCCCTGCTGGGCGCCGTGGCCGTTGCCGGCGTCGCCGAGGAAGGTGTTCAGGGTGCCGCGCAGGTTGCTGGTGGCCCCGACGTACAGGTTCAGCAGCCGGGAGAGCGGCAGGTAGACGTCGCGGACCTCGTCGAGGTCGATGACGTCGCCGAGCCCGCGCAGCCGCTCGACCTCGTCGGCCGTGAGCGGCAGGGGGGTCCGCTCGCGCAGGGCGCTCCACTCGGCGCGGGTGAGGTCTAGGTAGGGGGAGGCCTCGTGGCCCCGGCGGCGCGTGGGGTGCGCGGCCTGTCCGGGGTGCGCGGGGTGCTCCGGTCCGTCGGGGCGCTCCGTCGCGCGGTCCGGCGGCGTCCTTCGTGGCGGCGAAGTGATCACAGGGCCATTGTCGGGGCTGGCGGCCCGTTGTGGGTGGTGGGGTCGGTCACGTGGGGCGGGACCTTATGGTCCCGGAAGGGCGGGTTGTACCGGGGCCGGTCTCGATCGGAGAGCCCTGCGGTCTCGGCGCCGTCACGATGCGTGCGGACGGCATTCAATGCGCAGCGGGTGTCGGTACCACCCCGTACGGTGGTGATCACGCGGCCGTCGAGGCGGTTCCCGCGCGCTCACGGGCGTCCGGGGCGCCTCCGCGTGCCGCCCTCTTCTGCTGTCCGACCTGTCCCGTGGGGGGAAACCATCGTGCGCACCGCACTCGTCCGTCGTGCCGTCCTGACCGCTTCCGCCGTGTCCCTGGCTCTGCTCGCCACCGCGTGCGGCAGCTCGGACAAGGCCGACGCGAAGAAGGACGACACGAAGCCGGACACCGCGTCCTCGGCTCCGGCCGCCGCCGCGAAGGGCCGGACGGACGCCGAGCTCGGCGGCCTGCTCCTGGTGCAGGCGGACCTGCCCGACCACGTCCTGAAGACCCCCTCGGCGGACGAGGTGAAGGCCGCCGCCGGGGCCACCAGCGACAAGCCCGCGTGCCTTCCGCTGGTCAAGGCGCAGTCCACGACGGCGCAGGGCACCGCCACCGGCACCGCGCGCGTCAAGGCCGTCGCGAAGGGCAAGGAGCCGGCCGCGGACGCCGGCCCGGAGGAGAAGCTGAAGGCCGGTCTGGACGCCCTCGGCGCGACCGCCACCACCGTCACCCTGGAGTCGTACGAGGCCAAGGGCGCGGAGGACGCCTTCGCCTCGCTCAAGGCCGCCGGTACGGCGTGTGCCGCGGGCTACGGGGTCACCCAGGCGGGCGAGGCCGGCAAGGTCACCAAGGTCGGTCCCGCCGCCGCCGTCACCGCCGGTGACGAGGCGCTCGCCTACACCGTCGAGGGCGACGCCGACGGCGAGTCCTTCACGACGCAGCTCGTGGTCGTGCGCAAGGGCAACACCCTCGCCACCTTCTCGGCCCTGAGCCTGACCGGTACCGCCGAGCAGCCGACGGCCGTCGTCACGGCGCAGCTGAAGAAGCTCGGCTGACCGGCTGACCGGCTGACCGGCTGACCGGCTGACCGGCGGTACCGGCTGCCTGACGCCGTTCGCTCGCAGGTCGACCCCGCTCCGGCGATTTCGCCGGGGCGGGGTTTTCGTCTTGTTCAGGTACCGGGCGGGGAACCAACTACGGCGTACCCTGCGGCTTATGTGCGGAATCGTGGGTTACGTGGGAGCGCAGTCGGCGCTCGATGTGGTCATTGCCGGACTCAAGCGACTGGAGTACCGCGGCTACGACTCGGCGGGTGTCGCCGTGCTCGCCGACGGAGAGCTCGCCGCCGTCAAGAAGGCCGGCAAGCTGGTCAACCTGGAGAAGGAACTGGTCGGGCACCCGATGCCGGCCGGGTCCACGGGGCTCGGACACACCCGGTGGGCCACCCATGGCGGGCCCACCGACGTCAACGCCCATCCGCACCTCGACAATTCGGGGCGCGTGGCCGTCGTCCACAACGGGATCATCGAGAACTTCGCCGCGCTGCGCGCCGAGCTCACCGAGCGCGGGCACCGGCTGGAGTCCGAGACGGACACCGAGGTCGTGGCGCACCTGCTGGCGGAGCGGTTCTCCTCGACCGGGGACCTCGCGGAGGCGATGCGGCAGGTGTGCCGGCTGCTGGAGGGCGCCTTCACGCTGGTCGCGATCCACGCCGACGACCCGGACGTGGTGGTCGGTGCGCGCCGCAACTCGCCGCTGGTGGTGGGCGTCGGGGAGGACGAGAACTTCCTCGCCTCGGACGTGGCCGCCTTCATCGCCCACACCCGGGCCGCGATCGAGCTGGGGCAGGACCAGGTCGTCGAGCTCCGGCGCGACGGCGTCTCGGTGACCAACTTCGACGGTTCGGCCGCGACCGTGCGGGCGTACCACGTCGACTGGGACGCCTCGGCGGCCGAGAAGGGGGGCTACGACTACTTCATGCTCAAGGAGATCGCCGAGCAGCCGAAGGCCGTCGCCGACACCCTCCTGGGCCGGATCGACGCGAGCGGCCTGCTGACCCTGGACGAGGTGCGCATCCCCGACCCGGTGCTGCGCGAGGTCGACAAGGTCGTGATCGTGGCCTGCGGTACGGCCTACCACGCGGGCATGATCGCGAAGCTGGCCATCGAGCACTGGACCCGCATCCCGTGCGAGACGGAGCTGGCCAGCGAGTTCCGCTACCGCGACCCGATCCTGGACCAGCGGACGCTGGTGATCGCGATCTCGCAGTCCGGCGAGACCATGGACACCCTCATGGCGCTGCGGCACGCGCGCGAGCAGGGGGCCAAGGTGCTGGCCGTGTGCAACACGAACGGGTCGACGATCCCGCGTGAGTCGGACGCCGTGCTCTACACCCACGCCGGCCCCGAAGTGGCCGTCGCCTCGACCAAGGCGTTCCTGACGCAGCTGGTGGCCTGCTACCTGGTGGCCCTGTACCTCGGCCAGGTCCGGGGCACGAAGTGGGGCGACGAGATCCGCGCGGTCATCCGGGAGCTGTCGGACATCGCCGCGGCGGTGGAGACCGTACTGGAGACGATGGAGCCGGTACGGGAGCTCGCGCGTTCCCTGGCCGACAAGGACACCGTGCTGTTCCTGGGGCGGCACGTCGGCTACCCGGTGGCGCTGGAGGGCGCGCTCAAGCTCAAGGAGCTGGCGTACATGCACGCCGAGGGCTTCGCGGCGGGCGAGCTCAAGCACGGGCCGATCGCGCTGATCGAGAAGGACCTTCCGGTGGTCGTCGTCGTCCCGTCGCCGCGCGGGCGCTCGGTGCTGCACGACAAGATCGTTTCGAACATCCAGGAGATCAGGGCGCGCGGGGCCCGGACCATCGTGATCGCCGAGGAGGGGGACGAGGCCGTGGTCCCCTACGCCGACCACCTGATCCGCATCCCGGCCACCCCGACGCTGCTCCAGCCGCTGGTGGCGACCGTGCCGTTGCAGGTCTTCGCGTGCGAGCTGGCGACGGCCCGGGGCAACGAGGTGGACCAGCCGCGTAACCTCGCCAAGTCGGTGACCGTGGAGTGAGCGAAGAGGACCGGTCGTTGTGATTGTTGGTGTGGGGATCGACGTCGCCGAGATCGAGCGGTTCGGCGGCGCGCTGGAGCGTACGCCCGGACTGGCGAAGCGGCTCTTCGTCGAGGCCGAACTGACCCTGCCGAGCGGCGAGCGGCGCGGTACCGCCTCGCTCGCGGCCCGCTTCGCCGCCAAGGAGGCGCTCGCGAAGGCGCTCGGCGCGCCCGGCGGACTGCTGTGGACCGACGCCGAGGTGTACGTGGAGGAGAGCGGGCAGCCGCGGCTGCGGGTGTCCGGGACGGTCCAGGCGCGGGCGGCGGCGCTCGGCGTCCGCTCCTGGCACCTCTCGCTCAGCCACGACGCCGGCGTCGCCTCCGCGGTGGTGATCGCCGAGGGATAGCGGGCAGGGTGGTTCCATGCGAACTGCTTACAGCGTGGAGACCGTACGGGCCGCCGAGCGGGAGCTGATGGCGAGGCTGCCCGAAGGCGCCCTGATGCAGCGGGCGGCGGCCGGCCTGGCCGCCGTCTGCGCCCGGTTGCTGCCCCGGGTGTACGGGGCGCGGGTCGTGCTGCTGGTCGGCTCCGGGGACAACGGCGGCGACGCGCTGTACGCGGGCGCGCGCCTGGCCCGGCGCGGAGCCGGGGTGACGGCGGTGGCGGCGGACCCCGCCCGGGTGCACCCGGGCGGGCTGGCCGCGCTCCTGGCCGCCGGCGGACGCCTCGACCCGCAGGTGCCACCGCGGGCGGACCTCGTCGTGGACGGGCTCGTCGGGATCGGCGGACGGGGCGGGCTGAGGCCGGCCGCGGCGGCGCTCGTGCGGGGGATCCCGGCGGGCGCGGCGGTGGTCGCGGTGGACCTGCCGAGCGGGGTGGACGCGGACACCGGGGAGGTGGCGGGAGACGCCGTGCGGGCCGACGTCACCGTCACCTTCGGGGCGTACAAGCCGGGACTGCTCATCGCCCCGGGCGCCTCGCGGGCCGGCGTGGTGCACCTGGTGGACATCGGGCTGGAGTTCCCCGGGCCGCCGGAGGCGGAGGCCTTGCAGCACGCGGACGTGGCGCGGCTGCTGCCGGAGCCGACGGAGTCCAGCGACAAGTACCGGCGGGGCGTGGTGGGGATCGTCGCCGGGTCGGCGCGCTACCCGGGCGCGGCCGTGCTCGCCGTGGCGGGCGCCCTGCGGGGCGGCGCGGGAGCGGTGCGGTACGTGGGGCCGGCGGCCGTCGCGGAGGCGGTGCTGGCCCGCTACCCGGAGACGCTGATCGGGCCCGGCAGGGTCCAGGCGTGGGTGCTCGGTCCGGGGCTGGGGGACGAGGGCGGCCCGGACGCCCTGGCGAAGCCGCTCTCCCAGCCGGTGCCGGTGCTGGTGGACGCGGACGGGCTGCGCGGGCTGGACCCCGGGGCGCTGCGGGCGCGGACGGCGCAGACCCTGCTGACCCCGCACGCGGGGGAGGCGGCGGCGCTGCTGGGGGTCGCGCGCGAGGCCGTGGAGGCGGGGCGGCTCCAGGCGGCCCGGCGGCTGGCGGCGCGGTACGGGGCGACGGTGCTGCTGAAGGGTTCGACGACGGTGGTGTCCTCCCCGTCGGGCGGGACGGTACGGGTCAACCCGACGGGCACGGCCTGGCTGGCGACCGCCGGGAGCGGGGACGTGCTGTCGGGGCTGGGCGGATCGCTGCTGGCGTCGGGGCTGTCCGCGGGGGACGCGGCGGCGGTGGCGGCGTACCTGCACGGCCTGGCGGGGCGGCGGGCCTCCGCGGGGGCCCCGGCCCTGGCCCACGGGGTGGCACAGGCGCTGCCCGCGGTCTGGCGGGACGTCGGCGGCTCGCCGCGCGGCTGAGGTGGGCGGCCCCGGCGCGCGGCTGCGCCCCGCGCGCTCGTGACCCGGCGGTTCCGCGGTCCGGCGGCTCCCCGGTCCGGTGGGCGCGGGTGGCGGGCGGCGCCCCGGAAGCGCTGGCGCGGGTCCGGGAGTGGGCTCACCAGCGGGGGGTGGGGGTTCTGCGAGACTGGGGGGGATGAACGAGACAGCCACGCGCGTGTACGCCGAGATCGATCTTGACGCCGTACGGGAGAACGTGCGCGCACTGCGCGAGCGGGCGCCCCGGTCGGAGCTGATGGCCGTCGTCAAGGCGGATGCCTACGGGCACGGAGCCGTGGCCTGCGCCGAAGCCGCCCGGGAGGCCGGCGCCACCTGGCTCGGGACCGCCACGCCCGACGAGGCGCTCGCGCTGCGCGCCGCCGGGATCGGCGGCCGGATCCTGTGCTGGCTGTGGACCCCCGGCGGGCCGTGGCGGGAGGCCGTCGAGGCCGACGTGGACGTGTCCGTCAGCGCGATGTGGGCCCTGGACGAGGTACGGGAGGCGGCGCGCGCCGCCGGGCGGACCGCCCGCATCCAGCTCAAGGCCGACACCGGGCTGGGCCGGGGCGGCTGCCAGCCCGCCGACTGGGCGGAGCTCGTCGGCGCGGCCGTCGCCGCCCAGGCCGAGGGGACCGTCCACGTCACCGGTCTGTGGTCCCACTTCGCCTGCGCCGACGAACCGGGCCACCCCTCGATCGAGCCGCAGCTGGCCTCCTTCCGCGACATGCTCGCGTACGCCGAGAAGGAGGGCCTCGAGCCCGAGGTACGGCACATCGCCAACTCGCCCGCGACCCTCACCCTCCCGGAGAGCCACTTCGACCTCGTCCGCTGCGGAATCGCGGTCTACGGCGTGTCACCCGCCCCCGAACTCGGCACCCCCGCCCAGCTCGGACTGCGCCCCGCCATGGCCCTGAAGGCCTCCGTGGCCCTGGTCAAGGAGGTGCCCGCCGGGCACGGCGTCAGTTACGGGCACCACTACGTGACCGAGCGGGAGACCCGTCTCGCACTGATCCCCGCCGGCTACGCCGACGGCGTCCCGCGGCACGCCTCCGGCCGCGGCCCGGTGCTCCTCGCCGGCCGGACCCGGTACGTCGCCGGGCGCGTCGCCATGGACCAGTTCGTCGTGGACATCGGCTCCGAGGACGGGGTCGGACCCGGCGACGAGGCCGTCCTCTTCGGGGACGCCGAACGCGGCGAGCCCTCCGCCGAGGACTGGGCTCGAGCGGCGCAGACCATCGCGTATGAGATCGTCACCCGTATCGGGGCACGGGTCCCCCGGGTGTACCGCAACGCGCGCAGCGCAACGGCTGAGTGAGGACGGCGGCGTGAGCGAGAACTGGCGCGGCAGGGCCGGCTGGGCCGGAGCGGCCATCGGCGTGATAGCCGCGGGCGCCGCCGCCGGTGTCGCCGTCGAACGGATCACCGTCGGGCGCGGCATGCGCATGCGGGCGCGCCTCGCCCTCGACGCGACCGGGGACTACGGCTCGCTGCGCGGCACGTCCGGCACCGCGCGGGCCGAGGACGGCACCTCGCTCTACTACGAGGTCGACGAGCTGCCCGAGGAGGGCAAGCGGCGCCGCCTGCGCCGCAAGGCGCCCGCACCGGCGACCGTGGTGTTCTGCCACGGCTACTGCCTCGCGCAGGACTCCTGGCACTTCCAGCGCGCCGCCCTGCGGGGCCTGGTCCGCGCCGTGTACTGGGACCAGCGCAGCCACGGCCGCAGCGGGCGCGGCCTCGCCCAGGCCAACGGCGAGCCGGTGACCTTCGAACAGCTCGGCCGCGATCTGCGGGCCGTCATCGACGCGGCGGCCCCCGAGGGGCCGCTGATCCTGGTCGGTCACTCGATGGGCGGCATGACCGTCATGGGACTGGCGGACCAGTTCCCCGAGCTCGTCCGGGAGCGCGTGGCCGGGGTGTTCCTGGTCGGCACCTCCAGCGGCGGGCTGCGCGAGGTGACGTACGGGCTGCCCTCCGTCGGCTTCGGGGCCGTGCGCCGGCTGCTGCCCGGTGTGCTCAAGGCGCTCGGCTCCCAGGTGGAGCTGGTGGAGAAGGGCCGCCGGGCCACCGCGGACCTGTTCGCGGGCATGGTCAAGATGTACTCCTTCGCCTCGCCCGACGTGGACCCCGGCGTGGCCCGCTTCGCCGAGCGGCTCATCGAGGGCACCCCCATCGACGTGGTCGCCGAGTTCTACCCGGCCTTCCAGACGCACGACAAGGCGGCCGCGCTCCAGCGGTTCGCGGACCTGCCCGTCACCGTCGTCGCCGGGGACCGCGACATGGTCACCCCGCCGGGTCACAGCCAGGCCATCAAGGACGCGCTGCCCTCCGCCGAGCTGGTCGTCCTGGAGTCCGCCGGGCACCTGATGATGCTGGAGCACCCGGACACCGTGACCCGGCTGCTCACCGAACTGCTGGCGCGCGCGGGCGTGGTGTCCGTACCGGCTAACGTTGGCGAGCATGGAAGAAGTAGCGCGGGAAGCATCGCGCAGCCAGGCACAGGATCAGGCACCGGCTCCTGAAGCGGGGACCGAGGCACACGTCACCATCGGCTCGCCCGATGCCATGCAGGACCTCGGCCGCAGCATCGCCGCACTGCTGCGCCCCGGCGACCTCGTCCTGCTGACGGGCGAGCTCGGCGCGGGCAAGACCACCCTGACCCGCGGCCTCGGCGAGGGCCTCGGCGTCCGCGGGGCCGTGACCTCGCCGACCTTCGTGATCGCCCGGGTCCACCCGTCGCTGACGGGCGGGCCGGCGCTGGTGCACGTGGACGCGTACCGCCTGGGAGGCGGGCTGGACGAGATGGAGGACCTGGACCTCGACGTCTCGCTGCCCGAGTCCGTGGTCGTCGTGGAGTGGGGCGACGGCAAGGTCGAGGAACTGTCCGAAGACCGGCTGCACGTGGTGATCCGGCGGGCGGTCGGGCACGAGGAGGTCCTGGACGACGTGCGGGAGGTCGTGGTCCGCGGGGTCGGCGCGCGCTGGTCCGAAGGGGCCGGCGGCGGGGCGGGCCTGCGGGCCCTCGCGGGAGTCCTCGCGGAGTGAACGTGCCGACAACTCGTCGGCAAGATATTGCGCGAGCGGCAGGGCGCGTGGTCACATGGTACCGAGGGCTGGTTAGGCGTACCTAAGTACGGGCCGGCCCCGGCCAGGAGGCAGCCATGTCGGCAGCAGGAGCAGTGGCACCGGGGGCGCGGGCGCCCGGCCCGTCCGCCGTGTCCATGCGGGCGCTGCTCGCCGCGGGCGCGGCGGCCAGCGCGGTGTCCACGCCGCCCTCGCGCGCACGCGGGGAAGGACCGGACCCGGTGACGGACGCCGTGGCGCAGCCTCCGGAAGCGGCTGCGACAGCCGGGGGAGCGCCCGATGAGGGCGACGGGGCCGCTCCGCGGTGCGCGGCGGCCTGAGGAAGGCCGCCCCGAGCGCGGAGGCCGGGACGACGGCCGTGGCCGGTCCCTCGTACGGGTGAATTCCGCGTGTCGGATCCTGGACGGGACCCCGGGCCGGAGCGGACGCGGGCCGGAGCGGACCCCGGGCCGGAGCGGACGCGGGCCGGGCCCCGAACGCTCCCGGAGCGTCAGGGAACGACGACGACCTTCGAGCTGATGGTGGCGAAGGCCCACATCGCGTCGCCGTCGGCGCGCGTCATGCGGATGCCGCCGGTCTTCTTGGTCGCGTCGGGCGCCGGCACCGTGTTGTCCACGCGGGCGCTGAATCCGATCGCGATCCCCTCCGCGGTGGCGAACCGGACCACGTGCTCGATCGGCACCCCGTCCGAGCCGGTCACCGTTCCCGAACGGGAGCCGACCGTGTAGCTGCCGGGCGCCGGGTGGACCGTGCTCGGCATCACCACGAACGACTTCGGCTCCTGGCCCGCCGCGCCCACCAGCCACACGCGCTTCGCGCCGACCGAGTACACGACGCGCACCCCGGTGCCGGAACCGGCCGGTACGGCCACCGGCTTGGCCGGGTCGGCCTTGGCGGTGCCGGGATCGATCGGGGCGGGCGCCGGCGGGACCTGGGCGGCGGCCTTCGGCGGGTGCGCGGGGGCGCTGGCGGAGGCCTGGTAGCCGAGGAAGCCGATGACCGCGAGGGCCGCGGCGGTGAGCCCGGCCACGATTCCCGAGCTGCTGCGTGCCACCTTGCTCCACCTCTCCGCATGGTCTTCGGGGTCCCCGGCGCCGTCGCGGCGCCGTTTCGACGCCGCGTCGCCGGCGCAGGGGTGCCGTGATCACGACACCTGGGTCGAAGGTAGCAGCCGGGGTGCCCGCGGACCGGCCGCAAGGGCCGGGGGCCCCGGAGTCGTAGGCTGTTCGCGTGCTCTTGCTCGCTGTAGATACCGCCACGCCCGCCGTCACCGTCGCCCTGCACGACGGCGAGTCCGTCCTCGCCGAGTCGAACCAGGTCGACGCCCGCCGCCACGGGGAGCTCCTGCTGCCCTCCGTGGACAAGGTCCTCGCCGAGGCGGGGGTCAAGCTCGAAGCCGTCACCGGCATCGTCGTCGGTGTGGGCCCCGGCCCCTACACCGGGCTGCGGGTCGGTCTCGTCACCGCCTCCACCTTCGCGTCCGTCCTCGGCGTGCCCGTGTACGGGCTGTGCACCCTCGACGGGCTGGCCCACGCGGCCGGAGCCGCCGGGATCGAGGGCCCCTTCACCGTCGCCACCGACGCGCGGCGCAAGGAGGTCTACTGGGCCCGGTACGAGGACCCGCGTACCCGGGCCGGCGAGCCCGCGGTGGACCGGCCGGCCGACATCGCCGAGCGCGTCGCCGGCCTCCCGGCCGTCGGCCAGGGCGCGCGGCTCTACCCGGAGGTCTTCACCGACGCGCGGGACCCCGAGCACCAGAGCGCCGGCGCGCTGGCCGCCCTCGCGGCGGAGCGGCTCGCGGCCGGGGCCGCCTTCGAGAACGCCCCGGGCGTCCCCCCGAGCCCGCTCTACCTGCGCCGGCCCGACGCGCAGGTGCCCAAGAACTACAAGGTGGTCACCCCGCAGTGACCGCCCTGCCGTCGGCTCCGGACGTCGTCCTGCGCGAGATGCGCTGGTGGGACATCGAACCCGTGCTGGAGCTGGAACACGAGCTGTTCCCCGAGGACGCCTGGTCCGCCGGGATGTTCTGGTCCGAGCTCGCGCACGCCCGCGGCCCCGGCGCCACCCGCCACTACGTCGTGGCGCGGACGGTGCCGGACAGCGGATCCGCCGACCGCGCGGGCCGCCTGGTCGGCTACGCCGGGCTGGCCGCCGCCGGCGACCTGGGCGACGTACAGACCATCGCCGCCGCCCGCGACCAGTGGGGCACAGGACTCGGCGCCCGGCTCCTGGGCGACCTGCTGCGCGCCGCCACCGACTTCGAGTGCGCCGAGGTGCTGCTGGAGGTCCGGGTCGACAACACCCGGGCCCAGAAGCTGTACGCGCGCTTCGGCTTCGAGCCGATCGGCTTCCGCCGCGGCTACTACCAGCCGGGCAACGTCGACGCGCTCGTGATGCGCCTCTGCGACCCCGCAACCTCCGTACCCGTAGACGAACCCGTGCAAGGTGAGACGACCCATGGCTGACGAACCGCTCGTCCTCGGCATCGAGACCTCCTGCGACGAGACCGGCGTCGGCGTCGTCCGGGGCACCACCCTCCTGGCCGACGCCATCGCCTCCAGCGTCGACGAGCACGCCCGCTTCGGCGGCGTCGTGCCCGAGGTCGCCTCCCGGGCGCACCTGGAGGCGATGGTCCCCACCATCGAGCGGGCCCTCAAGGACGCCGGGGTCAGCGCCCGCGACCTCGACGGGATCGCCGTCACCGCCGGGCCCGGCCTCGCGGGGGCGCTGCTGGTGGGCGTCTCGGCGGCGAAGGCGTACGCGTACGCGCTGGGCAAGCCGCTGTACGGGGTGAACCACCTGGCCTCGCACATCTGCGTCGACCAGCTGGAGCACGGGCCGCTGCCCGAGCCGACGATGGCGCTTCTGGTCTCCGGCGGGCACTCCTCGCTGCTGCTGGCCCCCGACATCACCTCTGACGTGAGGCCGCTCGGCGCGACCATCGACGACGCGGCCGGCGAGGCCTTCGACAAGATCGCGCGCGTGCTGCAGCTGGGCTTCCCCGGCGGCCCGGTCATCGACCGCCTCGCGCGCGAGGGCGACCCGAAGGCGATCAACTTCCCGCGCGGGCTGACGGGGCCGCGCGACGCGGCGTACGACTTCTCCTTCTCCGGGCTCAAGACGTCCGTCGCCCGCTGGATCGAGGCGAAGCGCAAGGCCGGCGAGGACGTGCCGGTGCGCGATGTGGCGGCGTCCTTCCAGGAGGCCGTGGTGGACGTGCTGACGCGCAAGGCGATCCGGGCGTGCAAGGACGAGGGCGTCGACCACCTGATGATCGGCGGCGGTGTCGCGGCCAACTCCAGGCTGCGTTCGCTCGCGCAGGAGCGCTGCGACGCCGCGGGGATCGTCCTGCGGGTGCCCCGGCCGGGGCTGTGCACGGACAACGGCGCGATGGTGGCGGCGCTGGGCGCGGAGATGGTCAGGCGCAACAGGGCGCCCTCGGACTGGGACCTGTCGGCGGACTCCTCGCTGCCGGTGACGGACCCGCACGTTCCGGGCCGGCCCGGGGGCGACGGCGCCGCCCAGGACGAGGGGCACGGTCACGACCACGACCACGACCACGGTCACGGTCACGGTCACGACCACGTGCACGAGCTGAGCAAGGACAACCTGTACTCGTGAGCACCGTCGCGCTGATGTGGGAGGCCCGCTCCGTTCCCGGGCGGGGCAACGAACTCCTGGAGTGGGCCCGTTCGCAGGTGCTCGCCCAGGACCCGGTGCGGCGCGAGGTGTTCCGGGCCCCGCAGGACCGGGTCCTCGTGATCACCTGGTGGGAGACCTCCGAGGGGGTGGCGGCCGAGCTGCCCGAACTGCCGGAGCCCGCCGCCGATTTGATCACGCGGGCGGTCCACCGCTGGAGGTTCGAGTCGGTGGAGACCGCCGAGGCCGGCGGAAGCTGATCCTCCGCGCCGGGCACGGGCGGGACCTGCGGGATCCGCCTGGCCGGGCGGATATGGTCATGCGCATGCCCCGTCGTGACCTTCCCCCGCCGCCCCCTCCCGCGCACCTGCGCGCCTGGCTCGACGAGAGCACCGTACGGGCCGACCGTGCCCGCTTCCTGAGCGAGCTCGGGCGGCGCAGCCTGGGCATCGGACGACTGCTGCTGCTCTGGGCCGTCGCGGCGGTCTTCGCCCTCGGCTGGTCGTTCGTCGGCATGGCCCTGATGGCCTTCGAGGCGCACGACCCGCTCTCGTACCTCTTCGGCCTCATCTTCGCGGTGCTCGGCGTGGGCGTGCTGATCCCGGCCGGATTCTGGTTCGCCTGGGGCGCCAAGCGGGACCGGCAGATACGCCGGCTGCTGTGCGCGTGGGCCGAGCTGGACCACGACCCGGCCGCCGACTCCGCGGCGCGCGCGCCGGGTCTCAGCCTGACCTGGCTGCTGACCTCCTTCGTCCTGGCCGGCGCCGGGCTCTGGGTGACCTTCGGGACGGCGGTGTCGGCCCGGCCCGGCGCCGACACCTACGGCGAGGTCGCGTACACGATGGGCCTCGGCATGATCCTGTGGATCACCGGGCTGCTGGGGGCCGGCAAGGCGGGCGCGCACTACCGCTGGGCGGTACGGGCCTTCCAGGGCGGCCGCACGTCCTCCTGAGCCGGGGCCCGAGTCCGCGTCCCGAACGCCCGTGTGCGGGCCGTCCCGGGCCGGCGGAGCGTCAGGGCCCGGTCGTCGGCGAGCCGATCAGCATCGAGGGAGCGCCCGCGACCCGGGTCAGGAACACGGTCGCGGAGTTCGGGCCCTGCGGCTTCACCTTCCGGCGCAGTTCCTCGGGCTCGATCGCGGAGCCGCGCTTCTTCACCGTCAGGATCCCCACCCCGCGCTCGCGCAGCAGCGCCTTGAGCTTCTTCAGGCCGAAGGGCAGCACGTCGGTGATCTCGTACGAGGTCGCGTACGGGGTCTCGCGCAGCGCGTCGGCGGTGATGTAAGCGATGGTCGGGTCGATCAGCCGGCCGTCCAGCCGCTCCGCGACCTCGGCGACGAGATGGGCCCGGATCACGGCGCCGTCGGGCTCGTAGAGGTAGCGGCCGACGGGACCGGCCTGCGGGTCGGGCAGCGGGTCGGAGGTCGCCAGCGCGCGCGGCCCGGGCAGCAGGGTCGCGCGGATCTCGCCCGGGGCGGTCCCGAACCACAGGACGGCCTCCTTCACGTCCCCCTGGTCGGAGATCCACTCCGCCTCCGCCTCGGCGGGGACCGCCTCGTGCGGGATCCCGGGCGCGATCTTGATGGCGGCGAACTGCGCGGCGCGGGCGGTGGCCACGGCCCACGACAGCGGCGGGGAATAGGATTCCGGGTCGAAGATCCGGCCGCGCCCGCCCCGGCGCGCCGGGTCGATGAAGACGGCGTCGAAGCCCAGGGTGTCGACCTCCGTGACGTCCGCCTCCCGGACCTCGATCAGGTCCGCGAGCCCCAGTGCCCCGGCGTTGGCGCGCGCGACGGCGACGGTCAGCGGGTCGTGGTCCACCGCCAGCACGCGGATGCCGATGCGGGCCAGGGCCAGGGCGTCCCCGCCGATGCCGCAGCACAGGTCGGCGACGCTGCGGACGCCCAGGGCGGCGAGCCGCTCGGCGCGGTACGAGGCCACCGACGCACGCGTGGCCATCTCTCCGCCGCCGGGGGTGAAGTACATCCGCTGTGCGTCCTCGGCCCCGAACTTCGCCACCGCGCGCTGTCGCAGCCGGGCCTGCCCGAGGGCGGCGGACACCAGCGGGGCGGGGTGCTCGCGGCGCAGCCGGGTGGCGACGGCGAGCTCCTGGGCCGGGTCGTACTCCCGGAGCGAGTCGAGGAGGGCGCTGCCCTCGGGGGTGAGGAGCGCGGCGAAGTCTTCGGGGGTCACCGGTCCATTGTCGGCCACGGTGGGCCACTCGGAGGAAGGTCGCACCGTCCCCGCGGTGTCGGCCGGGGCGCGGGCGGGCCGGGTGTAAAGATGCCCAACTATGCAGCTAGTCCGACAAAAGGAACATAAGACGCAACAGGGTCACCGGATCGCGGCAGCAACGCGAGGCCGGTTGGGGAAGGCCGCGACGGCCGCACTGCTGGTCGCCGGACTGGCGACCGGGTGCGGATCCGCGGAGCCCGCCAAGCCGGACAAGGCCTCGAAGGCGAAGGCCGCCGCGGGCGCCGAGGCCGCGGCCGGCGCACTCGGCAACCGCGCCGAGAAGCTGAAGGCCGCCCAACAGGCGCGGGCGGTCGCCTCGAAGAAGTGGGGGCTGGCCAAACCGCCGCTCATGGCCCCGGAGGCGCCCAGGACGAAGCCGACGATCACCACGCGCGACGGCTTCGAGGTCGAGGACCAGGAGAACCTTCCGCCGGTCTTCACCACCGTCCCCACGGAGGAGAAGGTCGTCTTCCTGACGATCGACGACGGGGCGGAGAAGGACCCCGAGTTCCTGAAGATGATGCAGGAGCTCAAGGTCCCGTACACGGCGTTCCTCAGCGACTACCTGGTACGGGACAACTACCCGTACTTCAAGCAGATGCAGGCCGCGGGCGTCACCCTGAACAACCACACGCTCAACCACCGCTACATGCCGGCGCTCTCGTACGAGGCGCAGCGGCAGGAGATCTGCGGCCAGCAGGACACGATCGAGAAGCAGTTCGGCAAGCGGCCGACGCTGTTCCGGCCGCCCTACGGGAACTACAACGAGGACACGCTGCGCGCGGCCAAGTCCTGCGGGATCAAGGCCGTTCCGCTGTGGAACGAGGAGGCCTTCCCGAACCGGATGGACTGGCGGGAATGGGACAAGGACCTCCACCCCGGCGACATCATCCTCACCCACTTCCGGGGCAAGGAGGACTGGAAGGGGAACATGACTGACATGATCCGTCATGTCATGAAGACCGTCACGGCCAAGGGGTACGCCGTGGCCCGCCTGGAGGACTATCTGTGAAGCACACGCGCCGGTTGGTAGCCGGAACGCTGGCGGCCGGCGCGCTCGCGCTGTCCCTGACGGGGTGTGGGGACGGCGCGGATCACACCGAACGACTCGGCCGCGAGGCGACGGGGGCCGCGCCGTCCCCGTCGCCTCCGGCCTCCGCCTCCGCATCCACCCCGGCCTCCGGGGCCGGGCCGGGCACGGCGGGGGACGAGGCGTACCGCAAGTGGGGGCTGAGCGCCCCGTTGCAGTACGCGCCCAAGCCCTCGGTCAAACCCCAGATCCCGCCGGCGAAGCCGGGGAGGGTCCAGGTCATCGACCGCATACCCGTCCCGGCGGACGACAAGGTCGTCTTCCTGACGTTCGACGACGGCGCGGAGAAGAACCCCGAGTTCCTGAAGATGGCGGCCGATCTGAAGCTGCCGATCAGCATGTTCCTGACGGACGACATCGCCTCGGCGGACTACGGGCACTTCGAGAAGCTCCGCGACAACGGATCCAACAGCACGATAAACAACCACACGCTGACGCACCCGAACCTGCGGACCCTGCCCTTCGAGGCGCAGAAGAAGGAGATATGCGGGCAGCAGGAACGCCTGGAGAAACGATTCGGCGCGAAGCCGACGCGCTTCCGCCCGCCGTTCGGCAACTACAACGACGACACCCTCAGGGCCGCGAACGAGTGCGGGATAACCCAGCTCCTCCTGTGGCGCGTGTCGATGCAGATCAACAACTTCCAGTACGCCGAGGGCTCCGCCCTCAAGCCGGGCGACATCGTCCTGGCGCACTTCCGCGGCCCCTCCGAGCTCAAGGGCTCGACGGAGATCGAGATGACCACGCGGATGCTCCAGCGGATACAGGAGCAGGGGTACCGGATCGGACGGCTCGAGGACTACCTCCCGTAGGGCCGTGGCCGGAACGGCTCACCGGCCCCCACCCACCGGCCCCGGCCCCGGCTCCAGGCCGCGGCCGCCGGCAACCGGCTCTACCGCCCCCCCGCCGCCCGCGCCGGGACCGTCAGCCCGACCCCGCGGGGCCGCGGGCCGCCGGCGCCGGCGTGATGGTCGTCTCCGCCGGACCCAGGCTGTCCGCCTCGCGCTGGCGTTCCGCGCTGTCGGAGATGCGCAGGAGCAGGGCGACCATGATCCAGTTGGCCAGCAGGGACGAGCCGCCCGCCGCGAGGAAGGGCAGCGCCTTGCCCGTCAGGGGGATCAGGCCCGTGACGCCGCCCGCCACCACGAAGACCTGGAGGGCCAGCGCCGAGGACAGGCCGACCGCCAGCAGCTTGCCGAACGGATCGCGCGCGCCGAGGGACATCCGCAGCCCCCGCTGCACGAGGAGCGCGTACAGGAGCAGGACGGCCATGACGCCGGCCAGGCCGAGCTCCTCGCCCACCGTCGTCAGGATGAAGTCGCTGCGGCCCGCGAACCCGATCAGCTCCGGGTGGCCCAGGCCGAGCCCCGTGCCCGAGATGCCGCCCGTGCCGAAGCTGAACAGCGCCTGCGCCGACTGGTCCGAGATGACGCCCGGCGGCCGGTCCTTCCAGTAGTACGACAGCGGGTTCAGCCAGGCGGCCACGCGGCCCTTGACGTGCGGTTCGGTCGTCCCCACGACGAAGGCGCCCGCCGCGGCCAGGACCATGCCGCAGACGATCCAGCCGGTGCGCTCCGTGGCCACGTAGAGCATCACCACGAAGACACCGAAGAAGATCAGTGAGGTGCCGAGGTCGCGCTCGAAGACCAGCACGAGCAGCGAGATGATCCACACCGTGATGATCGGTCCGAGCTGCCTCATCGGCGGCAGCCGCACGCCCATGAACTTGCGCCCCGAGAGGGCCAGCGAGTCCCGGTGGATGACCAGGTAGCCCGCGAAGAAGATCGCGATCATGATCTTCACGAACTCGCCGGGCTGCACCGAGAGGCCGCCGATGATGATCCAGCGCTTCGCCCCGTAGGTGTCCGCGCCGAAGAAGGCGGGGGCGATCAGCGCCACCAGCGCGACGGCCATCGTGATGTAGATGAACCGCTGCAGCAGCCGGTGGTCGCGCAGGACCCCCAGCACCGCGATGCAGGCCGCGACGCCGACCACCGACCACATCAGCTGGCCGGGCGCGTTCGCCTCCGCGCCCTTGAACCGCTCGATGTACCCCTGGTCGAGGCGGTGCAGGAGCACCAGTCCCAGCCCGGTCAGCAGCAGGGCGAGCGGGAAGACCAGCGGATCCGCGTACGCCGCGAACCGGCGCACGGCCAGGTGCCCCACCAGGGCGAGCAGCGACATGCTGATCACGAAGCCGGTGAGGTCGGGCGGCAGCACGCCGTTCATCGCCAGGCTCGCGCTGACGTGCCCGGCCACGGTGATTCCGACGACGAGGACGAGCAGCAGCGCCTCCGTGCGGCGGCGCGCGCCCGCCGTCGTCAGGGGCTTCAGTCCACGCACGGGACGCCGCCGCCGTCGATGGCGGGGGTTCCGCTGGTCTTCCGTGACGGGACGGGGGTGCTGCCCGGAGCGGGAGCCGAGCCCGGGGCCGACGCGGCCGGGGCCGGTCCGGAGGTCCCCGGTGAGGAGGGAGCGGCGCCCGGTGCGCTCGGGCTCGCAGAGGCCTTGGGCCCGATCTGCTCGGCAATGAGGCGCTTTATCTTCATATCGTCTACGACGTTTATCTCCGTGCCGTGGTTCCTGCCGAAGCCCTCGATGGGAAGGGTCACAAATTCCACGTTGCCCCCCGACAGGTTCTTCGCCTGCTTCACGAACGACAGCAGGTCCCATCCGCGGTCGGTGACGACGTCCTGCTTCGCGGCGTCGATCAGCTTGAGCAGTTTCACCGGGTCCGTGAAGGTGCCCGCCTGGTTCAGCTTGTACGTCGCACCCGCCAGGAAGGCCTGCTGCCGCTTCGTCCGGTCCAGGTCGCCCATGGCCAGACCGTGCCGCTGCCGGACGAAGGCCAGGGACTGCTGCCCGTCGAGGGTCTGCGGACCCGCCGGGAAGTCGGCGCCCGAGAAGCCGTCCTTCACGGGGTTCTTCAGACACACCGGTACGCCGCCCAGCGCGTCCGCCAAGTGGTAGAAACCGGCCAGGTTCAGCTCGGCGAAGTGGTCGATCGGCACGCCGAGGAAGGAGCGGACCGTCTCGATCTCCGCCTTCCGCCCCGCCTCGCGCCCCTCCAGCTCCAGCTGCCGCCGGTCCTTGACCCCCTGGGCCGAGAGCCGGTCCTCGACCGCGGCCTTCGCCCGCCCGTACGCCTCCTTGACCTTGGCCTTGCCGGTGAATCCGGGTACGCCGCGCAGCTCGACGAAGTCGTCGCGCGGCACCGAGAAGGCCTTCGCCCTGCTCCCGTCGCCCGGCACGTGGAGCAGCATCAAGGTGTTGGTGTTGTAGCCGCCGATGTCGGAGCTGCCGGCGTGCAGCTTGTCGAGGACTTCCTCCGGCAGCGGCTCGCCGTTCTGGTCGCGGCGGCTGTCCAGCCCCATCAGCAGGATGTTCGTGTCGCCGTGCTTCGACCGCTCGGCTCCCTCCAGGGCCTTCGAGCTGCCGATGCTGGAGGCCAGGTCGTCGTACAGGTACCAGGCGGTGGCGCCCGCGCCGACCGCCAGCGCGCAGCCGGTCGCCAGCAGCGTGCGGGCGAGGCGGGCCCGGCGCGAGGGCCTGCGGCGCCGGGACGTGGGGGCCTGGGCGCCCCGGCCCCGGGGCCCGCTCCGTGACAGGTCCGGCCGGCCCTGCCCGTCCGGGCCCCGGCTCCGACCACGACCCTGAGCCTGCGGTTCCTGGGGCTTCCTGCGGTGCGCGCTCATGCTTGTCGATGCTGCGGCAGGGGTGCTGAAGGAAACCTGAGGATCCTGAAGCGCCTTTCAGGGCGGGCGGCACCGCGGACGCCGTGCCGAACACCCCTCAGGGCCCGGGAACGCGTACCCGCAGCACCAGCCGGGCACCCGCACCGCCGGCGGACGGCGCGAGCGCCCGGAGATCGCCGCCGTGCGCCCGGGCGATCTCCCGGGCGATGGCCAGGCCCAGGCCGGTGCCGCCGCTGGCCCGGCCGCGGTCCGCGTCCAGCCGTACGAACCGTTCGAAGACCCGGTCCCGGTCCGCCTCCGGGATGCCCGGCCCGTCGTCGATGACCTCCAGCTGCGCCCAGCCGTCGCCGTCCGCGAACGCCCTGACGGTGACTTCGGTGCGGGCGTACCGGAGGGCGTTGTCCACGAGGTTGGCCAGCGCGCGTTCCAGCCGCTCCGGATCCCCGCAGGCCGGTACGGGCGCCCGCGCGTCCAGCCGGAGCGGGACCCGGGGACCGGGGCGCCGCGCCAGGTCCTCGGCGGCCAGCAGCGCGAGGTCCACCGGCTCGGCGCGCGGCGCCGGCCCGCCGTCGAGGCGGGCCAGCAGGAGCAGATCGGCCGCGATGCCCTGGAGCCGTTCGGTATCGGCCAGCGCGGCCGCCACCGATTCCCGGTCGGGGTCCCGCAGGGCCACCTCCAGCCGCGACCGGACGGCCGCGAGGGGGTTGCGCAGCTCGTGGGAGGCGTCGGCCGTGAACTGCCGCTGCCGGGCGTCGCCGCGCTCCAGCCGGTCCAGCGTGGCGTTGACGGTCCGGGCCAGCTGGGCGATCTCGTCGGCCCCGCCCGGATCGGGGACCCGCCGGTCCAGCTCGCTCGCGGTGACCGCCGCGAGCTCGGTGCGGATCGCGTCGACGGGGCGCAGCGCGTGCCCCGTCACCCACCAGGCCAGGGCCGCCGCGAAGCCGATGAGCGGGGGAGCGCCGGCCAGCAGGCCGCGGGCGACCGCCCGGGTCGCGTCGTCGACGTCGCCGAGGACGGTCATCGCGTAGACGGTGTGCGGGTGGTGCGCCCCGGGCGGGCCGGGCGCCGCCACGGCGACCACGACGCGCCGTTCCGTGCCGGGGTGTGCGGCCGGCAGGACGGCGGAGCGGGAGTCGTCGCCGGGCGGTGCGGGGCGCGGCCCGGCGAGCTCGGGAATGTCCTGCGGGTCCCCGCTGGTGGTCACGGTCCGGCCGCTCGCGTCCCGTACGAGGACCAGGTCGACCCCGCCCTCCGGCGCGGGCAGCCGGCCGCCGGCCGGGAGGGTCCCGGTGTCGATCTGGGAGGCGACCTTGCGGGCGGCGAGCTCGGTGCGGGCGGTGGTGTTCTCGATGAGGTTGGCGCGCAGCACCGTGTACAGCCACACGCCGCCCGCGGCGAGCACGGCGGCCATCGCGAGGGCGGCGGCCGCGGCGGCGCGCGCTCGCAGGCTGCCGAGGCGCCGGGGCCGGGCCGGGGGCCGTGGGCCGGCCCCGGGCCGGGGTCTATCCACCGTCCGGCGCCATCCGGTAGCCGGTGCCGTGGACGGTGAGGATCGAGCGGCGGCCGAAGGGGACGTCGATCTTCCGGCGGAGCGAGGAGACGTAGACCTCGACGATGTTCGGGTCGATGCCGTGCGGGGTGTCCCAGACCTCGTCCAGGATGTCCTGCTTGGCGACGGCCCGGCCCGGCTGCCCCATCAGGCAGGCGAGCACGCCGAGCTCGCGGGCCGTCAGCTCGATCTCGTACGGGCCGCGCCGGCAGCGACGGCCGCGCGGGTCGAGGGTCAGGTCGCCGGCCTGGAGGACGCTGGGCTGCGCGGGGCCCGCGGCGCGGCGGGTGACCGCGCGCAGGCGGGCTGCGAGGACGACGAAGGAGAACGGCTTGGTGAGGTAGTCGTCGGCGCCGGCGTCGAGGCCCTCGGCCTCGTCGTACTCGCCGTCCCTGGCGGTCAGGATGACCACGGGGGTCGGGTCCCCGTGCGCGCGCATCCGCCGGCAGATCTCGTAGCCCGAGAGGCCCGGGAGCATCAGGTCGAGGACGACGGCGTCGTACGGGCCGCCCGTGAGGGCGAGGTCCAGGCCGCGGTGGCCCTCGTGGGCGAGGTCGACCCAGTGGCCGTCGGCGGAGAGGCCCCGCCGAAGCGACTCGGCGAGGCCCGCTTCGTCTTCGACGACCAGGAGGCGCATGCCCCAAGCCTCACATACCGGACGCCTTTTCCCGGGTCCCGACCCCGGACCCCGCCCCCGCACCTCGAGCGCCGGTGGATCCGCGCGAGCCGGTCGCGGCACGTCGGCCCGGCCCGCGCCCGGCTCCGGGGCGACGCCCGCCGGGGCCGCCCCGAACGCCCGTGCCGGTCCGTACTCGGGGTGGGTGCGGGTCTGGTCCGGCTCGCGCGGCGAGGTCGGCCCGGGCCGGGAAACGCCCGTACGCCGGAAGGGGAACGGGTCGGAACCGGTCAGTGTCCACGGTGGGCCCGGGGCCCGTCGGGGATGCCTCCGGACGGGCGCCGGGACGGGCCCAGGTGCTGGCGGGGGCGGGTCGGGGCGGGGTCCGGGGCGGGTCGGAGCGGGGTCCGGGGTGGGCTTCCGGGGCGCTCCGGGGCGGTCCGGACGGGCAGAACCAGCGGCGCGTATTGGCACTCCGCTTGACCGAGTGCTAATCCCCGGAATAGTCTCGCGTCTGGCACTCGCCCCTGGTGAGTGCCAACACAGCGACAGGCAGGTCCGGCACCCGCGACGACGGATCGACCTGGTCGCCACCTCAGACAGTTAACCCCGGATCTCCGAAGGGGGAGGTCGGATCGTGACGACCACCAGCTCCAAGGTTGCCATCAAGCCGCTCGAGGACCGCATTGTGGTCCAGCCGCTCGACGCCGAGCAGACCACGGCCTCTGGCCTGGTCATCCCGGACACCGCGAAGGAGAAGCCCCAGGAGGGCGTCGTCCTCGCGGTGGGCCCGGGCCGCTTCGAGGACGGCCAGCGTCTTCCGCTGGACGTCACCGTTGGCGACGTCGTGCTGTACAGCAAGTACGGCGGCACCGAAGTGAAGTACAACGGCGAGGAATACCTCGTCCTCTCGGCCCGCGACGTGCTCGCGATCGTCGAGAAGTAAGTCACTTCTCCAGTTTTGTTTTGAGCTACGCCCCTGGTCACCCCTGCTGATGCCGGGCGGCGAGGGGCGTAGTTCGTTCTAGGCGGTCGCGGTGAGCGGCCGGGGATCGCAACGAGAGGGCTGAACCGCTCCCATGCCGAAGATTCTTAAGTTTGACGAGGACGCTCGTCGCGCCCTCGAGCGCGGCGTCAACAAGCTTGCCGACACGGTCAAGGTGACGATCGGTCCCAAGGGCCGCAACGTCGTCATCGACAAGAAGTTCGGTGCTCCCACCATCACGAACGACGGTGTCACCATCGCTCGCGAGGTCGAGCTCGACGACCCGTACGAGAACCTTGGCGCGCAGCTCGTGAAGGAGGTGGCGACCAAGACCAACGATGTTGCGGGTGACGGCACCACCACCGCCACCGTGCTGGCCCAGGCGCTGGTCCGCGAGGGTCTGCGCAACGTCGCCGCGGGTGCCTCCCCGGCCGCCCTCAAGAAGGGCATCGACCTCGCGGTCAAGGCCGTGTCCGAGGAGCTCCTCGCGACCGCCCGCCCGATCGAGGACAAGTCCGACATCGCCGCCGTGGCCTCGCTCTCCGCGCAGGACGCCCAGATCGGCGAGCTCATCGCCGAGGCGATGGACAAGGTCGGCAAGGACGGTGTCATCACCGTCGAGGAGTCCAACGCCTTCGGCGTCGAGCTGGAGTTCACCGAGGGCATGGCCTTCGACAAGGGCTACCTCTCGCCGTACATGGTCTCCGACCAGGAGCGCATGGAGGCCGTCCTCGACGACCCGTACATCCTGATCAACCAGGGCAAGATCTCCTCCATCCAGGACCTCCTGCCGCTGCTGGAGAAGGTCATCCAGGCCGGTGGCACCAAGCCGCTCCTGATCATCGCCGAGGACGTCGAGGGCGAGGCGCTCTCCACCCTCGTCGTCAACAAGATCCGTGGCACCTTCAACGCCGTCGCCGTCAAGGCGCCCGGCTTCGGTGACCGCCGCAAGGCGATGCTCCAGGACATGGCCACCCTCACCGGTGCCACCGTCATCGCCGAGGAGGTCGGCCTCAAGCTCGACCAGGCCGGTCTGGACGTCCTCGGTTCCGCGCGCCGCGTGACCATCACCAAGGACGGCACCACCATCGTCGACGGTGGCGGCAAGTCCGACGACGTCCTCGGTCGCGTCAACCAGATCAAGGCCGAGATCGAGTCCACCGACTCGGACTGGGACCGCGAGAAGCTGCAGGAGCGCCTGGCGAAGCTCGCCGGCGGCGTCTGCGTCATCAAGGTCGGCGCCGCCACCGAGGTGGAGCTCAAGGAGCGCAAGCACCGTCTCGAGGACGCCATCTCGGCGACCCGCGCCGCGGTCGAGGAGGGCATCGTCTCCGGCGGTGGCTCCGCGCTCGTCCACGCCGTCAAGGTCCTCGAGGGCAACCTCGGCCTGACCGGCGACGAGGCCACCGGTGTCGCGGTCGTGCGTCGCGCCGCCGTCGAGCCGCTGCGCTGGATCGCGGAGAACGCCGGCCTCGAGGGCTACGTCATCACCGCGAAGGTCGCCGAGCTCGACAAGGGCCAGGGCTTCAACGCCGCCACCGGCGAGTACGGCGACCTGGTCAAGGCCGGCGTCATCGACCCGGTCAAGGTCACCCGCTCCGCGCTGGAGAACGCCGCTTCGATCGCGTCCCTGCTGCTCACGACCGAGACCCTGGTCGTCGAGAAGCCGGCCGAGGAAGAGGCCGACGCCGGCCACGGCGGTCACGGCCACAGCCACTGACCTCGTCAGTAGTCGCGACAGAGCCCCGGTCACCGCTGCCAAGCGGTGGTGACCGGGGCTCTGCCGTCCGCCTTCTCCGGCGCCTTCGCGGCCGCCTTCCCCACCGGCCTCCTCCGACGCCTTCCGGCCGACGGCTATCCGGGCATCATGCCCATCTGCCGCATCAGCCCCGGCGCGTCGTAGTACCACCAGTCCTCGGCGATCTGCCCGTTCTCGATGCGGCAGGTCGTGCAGCCCGACATGGAGACTTCCTTGCCGGTCGGCGCGACCCCCATGAACTCGCCCTTGTGGGTGCCCTTCCAGTCCCAGAGCGTGGTGACGCAGTCCCCTTCGGCGATCTGGCGCGTCATGTCGAAGGTGAAGTCGAAGGCGTCGCGCCACATGCCGATGGTCGTGCGCAGGCCCTCCCGGCCGTTGCCCCGGTCCCCGCTCTGCATGATGTCGTGGGTGACGTAGTCGGCCGCCACGCACTCCTCGACGACGTCGAAGTTCCCCTTGCCCGCGATCTCTTCGAGCATCCTGGTGGCGACCAGCTTGTTGAGGTACTCGTCGCGGACCACGTCGAGGTTCATGAACTTCGGCATGCCCTCGCAGAGGGCCGTCATCTCCTGGAACATCCGGTCGGTCTCCGGGAGCGAGGAGTTCCTCATCGCTTCCTCGTACGAGGGGAATTCGACGAGGTCGAGGTAGTGGGTCTCGGAGTCGCGGTCCCTGCCGATCAAGGTGTGGGTGACCGTGCGCCTGCCGCTCGCCTGCTCCGCCCAGCGGTCGATGAGCGCGTTCATCTCGTCGAACCGCGTGGTCTCGTAATCGATTACTTGTACGAATGTCATCGCGTCGCCTCCCGCGCTGGATGGGACAGATCCAGTCTAGGGAGATTTCACCCTTTTGCCGCGCTTACCCACCGGTTACTGCGGTCCGTACTTGCGGCCCGTGCGCGAGGAAACCCCGCCCAGCAGCCCGCGCGGGGTCAGCTTCACCACGCTCATCAGCGCCTTGTACCGGGGGTCCGGGATCGACACCGTCTTGCCCCGCGCCAGGTCCGCGAGGGCCGCGGCCACCAGCTTGTCGGCGTCGAGCCACATCCAGCCGGGGATGTTGTCCGTGCCCATGCCGGCGCGCTCGTGGAACTCGGTGCGCACGAAACCGGGGCACAGCGCCATCAGCCGTACGCCCGAGCCGGCCAGGTCCTTCGCGGCGCCCTGGGTGAACTGCACGACCCAGGCCTTGCTCGCCCCGTAGGTGCCGCGGGGCAGGAAGGCGGCCACCGAGGCCACGTTGATCACGCCGCCCCGCCCGCGCGAGCGCATCGACGCGGTCGCCGCCGAGGTCAGCCGCAGCACGGCCTCCACGTGGACCTTGATCATGGCCAACTCGTCGGCCATGGGGACCTCGAGGTAGCGGCCCTTGTTGCCGAAGCCGGCGTTGTTGACCAGCAGGTCCACCGGGTGCTTGCGGTCGTCGAGGCGCTTCTCGACCGCGGAGATGCCCTCCTCGGTGGACAGGTCGGCGGCCAGCACCTCCGCCTCGATGCCGTGCCGGTCGTGCAGTTCGGTGGCCTGCTCGCCGAGCCGCTTGGTGTCCCGGGCCACCAGGACGAGGTTGTGCCCCTGGGCGGCGAGCCGCCGGGCGAAGGCGGCGCCGATGCCCGCCGTGGATCCCGTAATCAACGCAGTCGTCATACGCGCAACCTAGCCGCCCCGGCGGCCGTCACTCCTACCAGGTTCCGGATGGGCCGCCGGATCGGCCTCCCGGTCAGCTCCCTCACGGGCGGCGCTACTTCGCCGGCTGCTCCAGTTCCCGCTCGTGGCCCTGCCCGCGGCCCGGGGCCGGGACCTGCGCCCGCTCCGGTTCCGGCTCTCGTTCCGGCTGCGGCTCTCGTTCCGGCCGGCGCGTCCGCTGTTGCGCCACGTGGGCCAGCGCCTTGTCCCGCGCCGTCGGCTCCAGCGCGTCGCCCGCCGCCAGGGTGCGTGGCAGCAGCTCCCGCTCGGTGGTGACCGCACGGAACCAGAACCCCACCGTCACCTCGTGGTCCGGGCGGTGCACCACCTCGATGGTGTCGCCGGGGGAGACCGACCCCTCCTGGACCACCCGCAGGTACGCACCCGGCCGGGCCTCGCGGGTGAACCGCTTGACCCAGGCCCGCTCGCCGAGCGCGCCCTGGAAGGTCCGGCACGGGATGCGGGCCGAGGCCACCTCCAGGACCAGGTCGGCGCCGACCCGCCAACGCTCGCCGAGCAGTGCGCCGTTCACGTCGAGGCCGGAGGTGGTGAGGTTCTCGCCGAAGCTCCCGCCGGGCAGTGCCCGGCCCAGCTCGCGGCCCCACCAGTCCAGGTCCTCGCGGGCGTACGCGTACACGGCCTTGTGCGGGCCGCCGTGATGGCGCCGGTCGCAGACGTCGTCACCCTCGACCCCGCTCGCCGCGGTCCCGCCGGGGCCGGGCGCGAAGACCCGTACGGGACCGGGGGCCGGGCGTTTGCCGTGCCCGGTCAGTCCGCCCTCCGCGTCGGTGTAATCGACGACCGTGGCGCGACCGAGGTTCACGGAGATCAGATGCATGGGGACACGCTAGCCGAATGGCCTCAAAGCGCCACGGGATTATTCGCACGGTCGTCAAAGCACCCCTTATGCTCGAAGAGTGATCGAGGCACGTCATCTCCGAGTTCTGCGCGCTGTCGCCGGAACCGGATCCTTCTCCGCCGCAGCCCGCGAGCTCGGCTGCACCCAGCCGGCCGTCTCCCAGCAGATGAAGGCGCTGGAACAGTCCGCCGGCACCCCGCTGCTGATCCGCGCCGGCCGCGAGATGCGGCTCACCCAGGCGGGCGGGGCGCTGGTCCGGCACGCCGCCGGGATCCTCGCCGGGCTGACCGCCGCCGAGGAGGAGGTCGCGGCCATCGCCGGGCTGCGCGCGGGCCGGGTCCGGCTCGTCTCCTTCCCGAGCGGCAGCTCCACGCTGGTGCCCACCGCGCTGGCGGCGATGCGCGCCGCGCACCCGGGAACCCGCATCTCGCTGGTCGAGGCCGAGCCGCCGCGTTCCGTGGAGATGCTGCGCGAGGGTGACTGCGACGTCGCGCTCGCCTTCCGCTACGGCGGCACCCCGGGGTCGGCGGCCGAGTGGGAGGACCTCGTGGTCCGGCCGCTGCTGACCGACCGGCTCGTCGGGCTGGTCCCCGACGGCCACCGGCTGGCGGGCGCCGGGCGGGTGGGCATGGCGGAGCTGGCCGACGAGCCCTGGATCGCGGGCTGTCCGCGCTGCCGCCGCCATCTGGTGGAGGTGTGCGAGGGCGTCGGCTTCACCCCGCGCATCGACTTCGCCACCGACGACTACCCGGCCGTGGTCGGGCTGGTCGGCGCCGGGCTCGGCGTGGCGGTCCTGCCGGAACTCGCGGTGGAGTCCGTGCGGGCCAAGGGCGTGAGCACCCTCGTCGTGGAACCGGCCGTCGAGCGGGAGGTCGTGGCGCTGACCCTGCCCGACCTGGCCCGGGTGCCGGCCGTGGCCGCGACCCTGGGCGAACTGGAGCGGGCGGCGCGGCGTTGAGCCGGGCGGCCGGACCGGGCCGCCACGCGAGAAACCGTACGGCGGTTCGGCCGGTCGGGTGGCGGCCCGTGCGGTGACGGGCCGCCGAGCGTGCGGTGGTGGCGGAGAGAAACGTTCCTTCGGACGCTTCCCCCGCCCTGGCTCAGTGGGGGGCGATCGGTCCGATCGAGGTCGCCGCGGGGATCAGACGGTGCCGGGCGCGGCCCATCAGCTCCTCGCGTTCGTCCTCGGTGAGGCCGCCCCACACCCCGTAGGGCTCGCGGACGGCGAGGGCGTGGGCGGCGCACTCCGAGCGCACCGGGCAGCGCATGCAGACCTCTTTAGCCGAGGCCTCACGCGCGCTCCTGGCCGCGCCCCGCTCGCCTTCCGGGTGGAAGAAGAGGGAGCTGTCGACCCCGCGGCAGGCGGCCAGCAGCTGCCAGTCCCAGAGGTCGGCGTTCGGTCCGGGGAGGCGGGAGAAATCTGCCATGGGTAGTCCCTCTTGGTGCCGGTACTGAGGCGGATACGGTCCATGTCTCCACACCTACTGTCCTAGTAGATGTAAATATGACTCATTGGGAATCTAGCCTCAGACATGCGCCAAACGGAAGGAAAGCCGCCAAATAGGGCATAACGCCGATTGGAGGACACGCCGGGAGTGGTGCCCGTCTCGTGTTCGCCCCCTCACGTAGAGTGCCGAAGGTGTCCGTCCGACCCGTAACTCTTTCGAGTGACCATCGTTGAGAGTGCGAAGGCGGTTGAACCAATAAGTTCTCGGACAGGTGTCCGGGGGCATCGACCGCACAGGTGACGATACGTACCAGCCTGGAGGCTCAAGGTGACGCGCATCAGCAGCTGCGGAGGGCGGTCATGACATCCGTCCTCGTCTGCGACGACTCCCCGCTTGCCCGAGAGGCGCTCCGTCGCGCGGTTGCCACCGTGCCCGGCGTCGAGCGTGTGACGACGGCTGCCAACGGCGAGGAAGTCCTCCGCCGCTGGGGTGCCGACCGCTCCGATCTGATTCTGATGGACGTGCGGATGCCCGGCCTCGGCGGCGTGGAGACGGTCCGCCGGCTGCTCTCGGCCGATCCCGGCGCCCGCATCATCATGCTGACGGTCGCCGAGGACCTGGACGGAGTGGCCCTCGCGGTCGCCGCCGGGGCCCGGGGCTACCTGCACAAGGACGCCTCGCGCGCCGAACTGCGGGCCACGGTGACCCAGGCCCTCGCCGACCCGACCTGGAGGCTGGCCCCGCGCCGCCTGCGCTCGGCCGAGATGGGCGCCGCGCCCACGCTCACCGCGCGCGAGATCCAGGTGCTGGAGGGCATGAGCCACGGCCGGTCCAACGCGGAGATCGGGCGCGAGCTCTTCCTCTCCGAGGACACGGTCAAGACGCACGCCCGCCGTCTGTTCAAGAAGCTGGGAGCTTCGGACCGGGCGCACGCCGTCGCGCTCGGCTTCCGCTGGGGCCTGGTCCGCTGACCGCGCGACCGCCGGCCCTCACCGGCCGGCGGCGCCGCGGCCGGGCCGCCGACGTCGCGGCGGCCGCTTCGTCGAACCCCGGTGCGAAGCCGGGGTTGGCGGTGCACAATCCGGGGGACGTGTCGCTTCGTGCGCGATGCCGCATGCTTGAGGGTGTGGCGCATCCTTGGAGATGTCGCCGCGGCAACGATTCGGCCGAGCGGGAGGGGAGGGCCAGAGCATGAGTTCCGGTGCACCCACCCCTCGTAACGCCTCGACTCATAACGCTTCGACGTACAACACGGACCGCAGTGCCGCGAATACTCCGGCGCCAAGGCACCATGGATTGATGCGCGACGACGAGGCCCAGGGGTCCCCCGCGGCCACAGGACCCACCGGCCGGGCGGCCGCCACCAGGGGTGGCGGCGGTGACGGTACCGTCGGTGCGCTCGTACGCCGCGCGGTCGACGGCGACGAACAGGCCACGCACGACCTGCTGGCCTTCGTGCACCCCCTCGCCATCCGCTACTGCCGCACCCGGCTCTCGCGGCTCCCCGGTGATGCCCGTCACTTCGTGGAGGACCTGGCGCAGGAGGTCTGCGTCGCCGTCCTGATGGCCCTGCCGCGCTACCGCGACACCGGGCGCCCCTTCGAGGCCTTCGTCTTCGCCATCGCCGCGCACAAGGTCGCCGACCTGCAGCGGGCCGCCATGCGCCATCCGGGCAGCACGGCCGTGCCCTCCGACGAGATGCCGGAGCGGCCCGACGACTCCCTGGGGCCGGAGGAGCGCGCGCTGCTCAGCAGCGACGCGGCCTGGGCCAAGAAGCTGCTGGCCAACCTTCCGGAGAACCAGCGCGAGCTCCTCGTCCTGCGCGTCGCCGTCGGGCTGACGGCCGAGGAGACCGGGCAGATGCTCGGCATGTCCCCCGGAGCGGTACGCGTGGCCCAGCACCGGGCGCTCAGCCGGCTCCGCGCACTCGCCGAGCAGTAGGGCACGGCAGGCCCGGCAGCGGGCCCCAGATCCGGTCCGTCCCGGTTCGCCGGGTTCGCCGGACCGGCCGTCGTAGGAAGCGACGAACCTTGGGCTTGACCTTGGTCGTGGAATGAGACGCGTCGGGATCCCGTTAGCATGGACATCCGCGCTGAGCAAGACCATTTGGGAAGGTGTCATGACTGTGAACGGCAGTAGTGAGACTGGAGTGCCCGACAAATTCGCCACACTCGGCCTCACGTACGACGACGTGCTGCTGCTGCCCGGCGTGTCGGACATGTCCCCGGACGCGATCGACACTTCCTCCCTGATCTCCCGCAACGTGCGCGTGAACGTCCCGCTGCTCTCCGCCGCCATGGACAAGGTCACCGAGGCCCGCATGGCCATCGCGATGGCCCGCCAGGGCGGCGTCGGCGTCCTGCACCGCAACCTCTCCATCGTCGACCAGGCCAACCAGGTGGACCTGGTCAAGCGCTCCGAGTCCGGCATGGTCACCGACCCGATCACGGTGCACCCGGACGCGACCCTGCGCGAGGCCGACGAGCTCTGCGCGAAGTTCCGCATCTCCGGCGTCCCGGTCACCGACCCCGCCGGCAAGCTGCTCGGCATCGTCACCAACCGCGACATGGCCTTCGAGTCGGACCGCAGCCGCCAGGTGCGCGAGGTCATGACC
Organism: Streptomyces sp. NPDC006544; assembly: GCF_040611715.1. Classification (NCBI taxonomy): domain Bacteria; kingdom Bacillati; phylum Actinomycetota; class Actinomycetes; order Kitasatosporales; family Streptomycetaceae; genus Streptomyces; species Streptomyces sp. NPDC006544. The sequence goes on from NZ_JBEXOV010000002.1 coordinate 187,829, forward strand.
CCGATGCCGCTGGTCACGGGCAAGGTCGGCATCACCGGCGTCGACGCCATGGAGCTGCTGCGCCGCCACAAGATCGAGAAGCTGCCGCTCGTCGACGAGTCCGGCATCCTCAAGGGCCTCATCACGGTCAAGGACTTCGTCAAGGCCGAGAAGTACCCGAACGCCGCCAAGGACAAGGACGGCCGGCTGCTCGTCGGCGCGGCCGTCGGCGTCGCGGGTGACGCGTACGACCGCGCCCAGGCCCTGATCGAGGCGGGCGCCGACTTCATCGTCGTCGACACGGCCCACGGCCACTCCCGCCTCGTCGGCGACATGGTCTCCAAGATCAAGTCGAACTCGACGGTCGACGTCATCGGCGGCAACATCGCGACGCGCGACGGCGCCCAGGCGCTCATCGACGCCGGCTGCGACGGCATCAAGGTCGGCGTCGGCCCCGGCTCCATCTGCACCACCCGCGTCGTCGCCGGCATCGGCGTCCCGCAGGTCACCGCCATCTACGAGGCCTCGCTCGCCGCCAAGGCCGCGGGCGTCCCGGTCATCGGCGACGGCGGCCTGCAGTACTCCGGCGACATCGCGAAGGCCCTGGTCGCGGGCGCCGACACGGTGATGCTCGGCTCGCTGCTCGCGGGCTGCGAGGAGTCCCCCGGCGAGCTGCTCTTCATCAACGGCAAGCAGTTCAAGTCGTACCGCGGCATGGGCTCCCTCGGCGCGATGCAGTCCCGCGGCGACCGCAAGTCCTTCTCCAAGGACCGCTACTTCCAGGAGGGCGTGGGCGGCGACGACAAGCTCATCCCCGAAGGCATCGAAGGCCAGGTCCCCTACCGCGGCCCGCTCTCCGCGGTCGTGCACCAGCTCGTCGGCGGTCTGCGGCAGTCGATGTTCTACGTCGGCGGCCGCACCGTTCCCGAGCTCCAGGACCGCGGCCGCTTCGTCCGCATCACGTCGGCGGGGCTCAAGGAGAGCCACCCGCACGACATCCAGATGACGGTCGAGGCACCGAACTACTCCCGCAAGGGCTGAACCGAGCAGCGCCGAAGGGGCGGACCCGGCCGGGTCCGCCCCTTCGGCGTGTCCGCCGGGCGGTCGCCCGGTCCGGCGGGTGCGTCCGTACAGCGGTCACCGGAACGCAGCTCCCCGCCGTTCGGGGATACTGGACGGGCAGACCCAGAGGAAAGGCCACCACACGTGACTGAGATCGAGATCGGGCGCGGCAAGCGCGGCCGCAGGGCGTACGCGTTCGACGACATCGCCATCGTCCCCAGCCGTCGCACCCGGGACCCGAAGGAGGTCTCGATCGCCTGGCAGATCGACGCCTACCGCTTCGAGCTCCCGTTCCTGGCCGCCCCCATGGACTCGGTCGTCTCCCCGCAGACCGCCATCCGCATCGGCGAGCTCGGCGGCCTCGGCGTGCTGAACCTCGAAGGCCTGTGGACCCGGTACGAGGACCCGCAGCCGCTGCTCGACGAGATCGCCGAGCTCGACGAGGACTCCGCGACCCGCCGGCTCCAGGAGATCTACGAGGCCCCGATCCAGGCGGACCTGATCCGTCAGCGGATCAAGGAGGTGCGCGACTCCGGCGTCGTCACCGCCGCCGCGCTCTCCCCGCAGCGCACGGCCGAGTTCTCCAAGGTCGTCGTCGACGCCGGGGTGGACATCTTCGTGATCCGCGGCACCACGGTGTCGGCCGAGCACGTCTCCGGCGCCGCCGAGCCGCTCAACCTCAAGCAGTTCATCTACGAGCTCGACGTCCCGGTCATCGTGGGCGGCTGCGCCACGTACACCGCGGCCCTGCACCTGATGCGCACCGGCGCGGCCGGTGTCCTGGTCGGGTTCGGCGGCGGCGCCGCGCACACCACGCGCAACGTGCTCGGCATCCAGGTCCCGATGGCGACCGCCGTCGCGGACGTGGCCGCGGCCCGCCGCGACTACATGGACGAGTCCGGCGGCCGCTACGTGCACGTCATCGCCGACGGCGGCGTCGGCTGGTCCGGCGACATCCCGAAGGCCGTCGCCTGTGGCGCGGACGCCGTGATGATCGGCTCCCCGCTGGCCCGTGCCACCGACGCGCCCGGCAAGGGCAACCACTGGGGCATGGAGGCCGTCCACGAGGACGTGCCGCGCGGCAAGAAGGTCGACCTCGGCACGGTCGGCACCACCGAGGAGATCCTCACCGGCCCGTCGCACAGCCCGGACGGATCGATGAACCTCTTCGGCGCGCTGCGCCGCTCGATGGCCACCACCGGCTACAGCGAGCTCAAGGAGTTCCAGCGGGTCGAGGTCACGGTCGCGGACTCGCAGCACCACCGCTGACCGCTCGGACGTACCCGTGCCGGAGGGCCGGCGGAGCCGTTCAACCGCAGCCGGGCCGTTTTCCAGACCCCGGGGCCCGCCCCGGCGACCAAAACGGTGCCCACCC